>NZ_LSIA01000160.1:0-61607 GCF_001556015.1 Novosphingobium sp. CCH12-A3
AACTATGATGGCCGCAATGCCTACGGAAGCAGCGTGCTACGAAATGCGCGCTTACGATCAGGTTGGTCTCGCCAGTGTTGTAATGCCACACCTCCCCGGGCGGATGGGCGCGCGGCAGCTTGCGCATATAGCTGACGGTGGCATCGAGGCCGTCCTCCGGCTGGGCCCGATTGAACTCGGCAACATCCGACTTCGGGTCTTCGTAATCCTCGTTCCAGCGTACGCCTGATGACATGGTCAGCAGCTGTCGCACGCTCACGTCATCGTAAGCGCTGCCCTTGAGGCCAGGAATATACTGGCTGACCTTGTCGTCCAGGCTCCTGATAGCGCCATCCTGCAAGGCTGCGCCGACAAGGGTCGAGGTGAATGACTTCGCCACCGAAAAGCTGGTCCAACGACCCTTGGCGTCGAAGTCCAGACCGTAGCGCTCCAATCGCACTTTGCCATCCTGCACGATCACCAACCCCGCCGTGCGCTGGCTTGCCATATATTCGTCCAGTCCCGGCACGGTCAGCGGCTTGCCTGCTGGAAGAGGCAAAGGTTCGGCCGCAGGCGCAATCCTGTTGGCCTTGGCCAGAAACGGCAACGTGTCCATCGCCCGGAAAGCCGCATCACGCTGCCCTTCCCGCCAAGACAGCACGTCGGCATTGGTCGGTAGCGCAAGAAGAATTCCCCGCGTTTCCTTGTCAAGCGAGGCAAACCCGGCACCTCCGGCCAGCACGACCGCTCCTAACAAAACCCACCGCTTCCGCATCCACCGCTCCCGTTATTGACACTTGGTGCAATAGCGAGCGCTGGCAGGGCGGCAAGTGACGTCAGGCCACCAACCGCACCTGCGATTGGGTGGAACCCGCAATCTTTTCAACGGCGAAGCGGCCGTCCTTCTTGAACACTTGCAGCCAGCTCCTTGATCCGAACGAGGCGGGTTGGAGCTTCGCCTTGCTCAGGACGGTAGCGAGCTCCGGCAATGCCACCCATTCCCGCTGGTTGGCCAACTCGTTCAAAGCTTCCCTGACTTTGGCCCAGTTGGCGGCTTCCGATTTGGACGGCTCTTGCGGGGGCTTGGCTTTGGTCGCAGCTGCCGTTGGTTTCTCGACTTTCTCAGAGGATGTTGCGGCAGCCTTCCTCGTGTTCAGAACGATATGGTATTTCGAGCAACTGTTTCGGAGTTTCAGGTCAGCGGCATCACCGCCGAAACCATGCACTTCGGCGCCCTCCCTGCGCAGAAATTCGACAAGTGGCTGAAAGTCACGGTCATTCGATGCAATGCAGACGCAATCAAACCCCTTGCGCAGGACGATTTCGACTGTCTCGACAGCCAAGGCGATGTCGGTGGTGTTCTTCTTGTTCTTTGAAGGTGTAACCTGTCTCACATCGAGCGGATGGTCTTTGGAATGGTCTATCCATTCGCCATTCGCCCCGTTTGCAAAGTTTCCATAGACACGGCGCAACTGCACGTCCCCCAACGACGTTGCGATCGCTTCAATCTTTGACATCGTGCTTGCGGGCACGTTCTCGCCATCAATCATGATGGCAACACGCTTCTTGTTCTGCACAGTATTCATCAATGTACTTATTGCGGCAGAAGGCTAACGAAATCCCAATATGTAGTCACTTCGGATTGGAAACGCTTTCCTACAGGGCAGGTTTTTGCCATGGTGCCGACTGTCAGCGAAGCACCTTGAAAGCCCCGGAAATCCGCGCCAAAACTGCGTTCCAACTCCCGTTCCGCAGTTCTCTCTGGACAGTGTAAACCCCGTAAACCCCCATTCAGCATTCCAGGGACAACGATGAACGACCTCACCCATCTCGATTCGACCGGCACCGCTCGCATGGTCGACGTCGGCGGCAAGACCGAGACGCACCGCGTCGCGATTGCACGTGGTATGATTCGCATGTCTGACGCCACGCTCGAGGCGATCAGGTCCGGCAATGCTCCGAAAGGCGATGTGCTTGGCCCAGCGCGGATTGCCGGGATCATGGCGGCGAAAAGGACAGGCGACCTCATCCCGCTCTGCCATCCGCTGGTGCTCGATGCGGTCAACGTCGATTTCGCCTTCGTCGCCGACGGCATCGAATGCACTGCCACCGCTTCGTTGACCGGTCGCACGGGCGTAGAGATGGAAGCGTTGACGGCGGTGAGCCTCGCCCTGCTGACGATCTACGACATGGCCAAGGCTCTCGACAAAGGCATGGTGATCGAAAGTGTCCGTCTGATCGAGAAGCGGGGCGGCAAGTCCGGAACCTGGCGCGCTCCGGAATGAAAGCGCCGCCCCTACCCCTTGCCGATGCGCAGAGCCGGTTGCTCGCGCTCGCGCCTTCGCTGCCCGTCGAGCATCGCTCGGTTGCCGAATGCCTTGGCCATTACCTCGCCGAGGACCTCCTTGCCCGGCGCACGCAGCCAGCTGCAGCCCTTTCGGCGATGGACGGCTATGCCATGCGCAGTGCCGATCTTCCGGGCCCGTGGCGCGTGATCGGTGAAAGCGCGGCCGGTCACCCCTTCGGCGGCGAGGTCGGCCCCGATGAAGCCACCCGCATCAGCACTGGCGCCATCCTGCCCAAAGGCGCGGACATGGTGCTGCTTCAGGAGGACAGCGCGCGCAACGGCAACGAGCTGAGCTTGACCGGCGAGCCACCGCAGCCCGCTTCGCGCCACGTTCGACCCGCAGGCATGGATTTCAGCTCTCGCGAAACGCTGATCTCTGCGGGTAGCCGCATTAGCCCTGCGCAAATCGCGCTCGCCATCGCCGGTGGCCACAGCCATCTCCCCGTGCGCCGGCGTGTCAGCCTGGCCGTCATCGACAGCGGCGACGAACTGGTTCCTCCCGGCCACCTGCCCGACCTGCACCAGCTTCCCGCCAGCAACGGGCCGATGCTCTGTGCGATGGCCGCCTCCCTGCCGGTCGATATCCGCCATGCCGGTCCTGTGGCGGACGAACTCGCAGAATTGGTCCGCGCGCTGGACGCGGCAAACAGCTCGGACATCATAGTCACAAGCGGCGGGGCGTCAGTCGGGGATCACGATCTCGTTCGCCCGGCGCTCGAGGCCGTTGGCGCCTCGATCGACTTCTGGCGCATCGGCATCAAGCCGGGCAAGCCGCTGCTGGTGGCAACGCGTGGATCCCAGATCATTCTCGGCCTGCCCGGCAATCCCGCCTCGGCCTTCGTCACGGCCTACCTGTTCATGCTCCCCCTGTTGAGAGCGATGCTCGGCGCGAGTGCGCCTTTGCCAAAAGCCATCCCAGCCCGGCTTGCAGAGCCACTGGCGCAGGGCGGGAGCCGAATGGAGTTCCTGCGCGCGATATGGGACGGAGCGTCGGTAAGGCTCGACCCGCTCCAGGATTCCGGAGCGCTCTCTCCACTTTCAAGGGCCAACGCGTTGGCCGTGCGGGAAGCAGGGGCCGAGGCCAAACCGGCCGGAACGGATGTTCCTATCTACCTCCTCGAAAATGGCGGAATTGCTTGACGAGTCGCAACAGGTTGCTTATCCGTTCCGCATTCGTTCGCCGGGATGGAACATTTACTCCCGGTCCATGAAAGACCAGCGGCTTTGCCTCGAAGCCGCGCATTGCGGAGTGGCCGCCGATGTTGACGCGCAAGCAGCACGAACTGCTCACCTTCATTCAGGTCCGGCTTGAAGAGTCGGGCATCTCCCCCTCGTTCGAGGAGATGAAGGAAGCGCTCGATCTGAAGTCCAAGTCGGGCGTCCACCGGCTGATCTCGGCGCTTGAAGAGCGTGGCTTCATCCGCCGCCTCCCCAACCGCGCACGGGCACTCGAAGTCCTCCGCCAGCCAGACAGCGCGGTGGGCAAGCAGAGCGCCGTTCGGCAGATTGCCAATGCAGATGGTGGAGCAACGGGCGGAAGCGTCACGGCGCTTCGTCCTGCACCAAAAGCGCCTCCCGTGCCTGTGGCGGCAAACGACGTGATCGAGCTGCCGCTGCACGGCAAGATTGCAGCCGGTGTGCCAATCGAAGCGCTTGAGACGACGGCGACCCTGCCGGTTCCTGCCGCGCTACTGGGCGCAGGAGAGCATTACGCACTCGAAGTGTCCGGTGACTCGATGGTTGAAGCCGGGATCTTCGATGGCGATTACGCGCTTGTCCGCAAGACAGATATGGCGCGCGATGGCGAGATCGTGGTTGCACTTGTGCGTGGGGAAGAGGCCACGCTCAAGTATCTCCATCACGAAAAGGGCATGGTTCGGCTGGATCCTGCCAATGCTGCCTATGATCCGCAGTTCTATCGCCCCGACGAGGTGACCGTGCAGGGCAAGCTTGCAGGCTTGCTCCGGCGTTACCACTGACGTTTGTTGCAACATAGCGCCCGGCCTTGGGCGTGCCTGATGGCAAAGGCCGCTGCGCAGGAAATGCGCGGCGGCTTTTTTTGCATCAGCATGTTATGGCAAATATCAATCGATTTGGTTGAGATTCTTCTGGATGTGATCCAGTGTGAAGTATAGTATCCACTGTTACCGAATGCCCCGCCATGGGGCGCCCCATTCCGGGACGGCCCGCCAGAACTTGGGGCGTCGGCAACGGAAGAGGTGTTGCCAATGGCTTATGCAATCGAGAATACGAGACGCAGGCAGACACAGACCTTCATCGCGGTCGGGCTGCTTCATGGAGTGGCGATCTGGGCGATCGCTTCAGGGTTCGCCAACAGCATGGTCACGATCCTGACGGACCGACTTCCTGCCAAGCAGTGGGAGGACGAGGAGGTGAAGGTAACGCCTGTCGTGCCGCCGCCGGACGTGAAACCTTCCCCACAGCCTGACAGCCGCTCGCTGGTGGCCCCCCGCCCCGACATCGCGATTACGCCGGTGGATCCTTCAAGCACAGTCCGGGATATCGACGTCACCCCGATCACACCAGTCGACCCTATCCCGAACGTCCTGCCCGACCCCCGCGCCTCTCCCTCGCCGAGCTTTGCCGTTCGCACAGCATCGCCGAAGGGATCGCCGGGCTCATGGGTCTCGGACCGCGACTATCCCTCGGCCGCAATCAGAGAAGAAAGAGAAGGGCTAACCCGCTTTCGCCTCTCGATAGGCGTGGATGGCCGCGTCACGGGATGCGAGATTACCGGATCGAGCGGGTCTCCTGACCTTGATGCAGCGACATGCACGAAAGTCAGCGCGCGGGCGCGGTTCACTCCTGCACTTGGCAGCGACGGTATGCCGACTGCGGGGAGCTATGTCGGTTCGGTGCGCTGGGTCCTTCCCTGATGAATTGGTCCGGGCGAACGTCAGGTTCGCCCGGCAAGCCTGGCGGAAGAGAGCGCTGCTTCGAGATCATCGCCCGCCGGACAAGGGAATGGACCGCCCTGGGTCGCATTCATCGCTTGGTGGCCACTGGCGCCGTTACCGGCACGGTTGCATCAGGCGCATCCGTCGCTCCAACTCCGACGTCGTTGAGTTGCGTCAGGCTGGGCGTCGGGCGGGGTTCCGGCCAGCGATACCAACCATGCTGGCCCTGCGTTTCCGCTACGGTGCGAATCCGGCCAGAGGCAAGATCGATGGATATGCCTCCCGTATTGGCGAGATAGGGTCGGTCTGCCTTCAGCATGCGCGGGCGGCACGATGCCGGAAGGCGTCGATCGGCGATGACGATGTCGGCCCGCTCGCAGGCCGCCACAAGCGCCATGTCGTCAATGTAGTTTCGGCTGCGGGCCATCAGGAGCGTAAAACGCCGTTCGCATCTGAGCACGATTGCAACGCAGAAGTCTTCATTGCAGCGAGCACCCGGCCATTCATCGAGGCGACGAAGGCTGCCTTCCATTCCGGCAAGTTCGAGCAAGTTGTCCCGCATGTAATCGCCCCTTCCCATGCGCAGGACGATCAGGTCCGATCCTTCGCCGGCTATGCCGGCATGATGGCCATCACCGGTGACGAGCACATCAGGCCGCGGCGTCAGGACCATGGCGGTGATGGCAAGACCGGCGGGTATGGTGCCAAGAAGGCGCACCTTGCCCACCCAGAGTGCCAGCCACAACATGCCGACGAGGAACAGCACGTAGCTCCATGTTTCGAAGGGCGGCATTGCAGTTACTGAGCCGGGTTGTGATGCCACGAGGTGTGCCAGCGCCAGCAGCAGATCGAGGGACTTGCCAACCAGCCACCAAACCGGTGCGCCAAGGCCTGCGAGATCAAACACCAGGGCCAAGCCGATCAGCGGCATGGTCACGAAAGTGGTCAGCGGAATGGCAATGACGTTTGCCAGCGAGCCATAAACGCCAGCGCGATGAAAATGGAACAGGCCGATTGGCATCAGTGCGAGTTCAATGACCATGCCGGTGGCCAGCAACATTACGAAGCTTCGCCCAGCCCGGACCAGGAGCCCATGGTGTTCACCGGTGAGGAACGAGCGGACCGGGCCCGCCGAGTGAAAGGCGATGATCGCAATCACGGCGGCGAAGCTCATCTGGAAGCTGGGGCCAAGGACGGCATCGGGCCAGAACAGCATGACGACAAAGCCGCCAACCGCGACCATTCGCATCGATAGTGGATCGCGTCCCAAGGCCAGCGCACCAAGGACAAGCAATGCCCCGATGCACGACCGGATGGTGGGCACTTCCGCTCCGGTCAGCAAGGTATAGCCAAATCCTGCCAGGGCGCCTGCCAGCGCAGCTGCAAGAGGCACGCGGATCCTGAGCGCAACCCAGGGAAAGAGCGCGAGCAAGCGCGCAACCAGCCAATAGACGGCCCCCACCAGCGCGCTGACATGCAAGCCGCTGATCGACAGGAGGTGGGTCAGTCCCGCATCGCGCATGGCGTCTTCATCGCTGGCAGCAATCGCCCCGCGATCCCCGCTGGCAAATGCGGCCGCAATTGTCCCCGCCGATCCGGTCAACCGTGAGCGGACATGCTCGGCCAGCGACTTCTGCAAGCTGCGAAGCGTGGTATCACGATCTGATCTTCCGACCACTCGCACATCGCCCAGCACCGTTCCCGTCGCTGCAAGGCCATCGAACCAGGCCCTGCGAGCAAAATCGTACGCGCCCGGAAGCACGGGAGCGGCCGGTGGCATGAGCCGGGCGCGCAGGGCGACCCGGGCACCTTCAGCCACGTCGCCCGGATCCTTGTCGTAAGGCAGGTTGACCCGCACGCGGACAGGACCGGCCATGCCATCCAGCATCACCCGCAATACGAGGCGCGCGCGCGCCTTTGCCGGCTCCTCCCGTCGTTCAAGAACTTCACCAGCAAGACCCGAAACCTGCGGCCTAGCTATGCCTGGTTGCCCCACCAGCGCGGAGCGCGTCCAGATGGTGACCTCGCCGGCAGCCACCATGATCGCCAGTCCTGCCACGGCGAGGCGCAGGTGAGGCCGCTTCTCGGCATTGATCGCCAGCAGGCCAAGGATGGCGATGGCCCCAAGCGCAAACAGTGCGGCAATCCAGTCGGCGCGGGAGGGAAGCGCCACCCACAGGACAATGCCTGCGGCAAAGGCCACCACCAGCCAGAGCCCCCGTTCGAACGGGTGTGCATCCAGGAAGCGTTCTGCAGCGTCGATCCGACCATCAAGCATGCTGGACAATCGCGCGCGGATGTCCCAATGCCGCGCGCGTTCGCCCGGTTCAGGGACCGGTTCGGCGGCGGGGTAGTCTGCCGCTGGCCGATCTGCAGCCGGAGACGCCATGACATTCAAAGCAAAGGAAAGCGCGGCCGATGGCAAGCGCCACTGACACCGTTTCTGCAGGATCGCCCGGCAATGCCCCGGTCGTCACCCGTTTCGCCCCTTCGCCCACTGGCTTCCTGCACATTGGCGGCGCGCGTACGGCGCTGTTCAACTGGCTCTATGCTCGCCACAACAGCGGCAAGTATCTGCTGCGCATCGAGGATACCGATCGTGCTCGCTCGACCGATGCAGCCATCGAAGCGATCTTCGACGGGCTGAACTGGCTGGGTCTGAGCGGAGACGAGGAGCCTGTGTTCCAGTTCGCCCGCTCGGAACGGCACGCTCATGTCGCGCACCAGATGCTGGAGGCCGGACACGCCTATCGCTGCTACCTGACGCAGGAAGAGCTCGCCGCTCGTCGCGAGAAAGCCCAGGCCGAGCGCAGACCCTTCCGCATCGATAGCGAGTGGCGCGATGCGACGCCAGATCAGTGGCCGACCGACCAGTCCTACGTGGTGCGCATGAAGGCGCCGCGCGACGGCGAAACGACGATTCCCGATCGCGTTCAGGGTTCCATCACGGTCCAGAACAGCGAGCTTGACGACTTCATCGTGCTGCGCTCGGACGGCACGCCGACATACATGCTCGCTGTCGTGGTCGACGATCATGACATGGGCGTCACCCATGTGATCCGCGGCGACGATCACATCAACAATGCGTTCCGTCAGCTGGTGATCGTCCGTGCGATGAACGAGATCGAAGGTGGTTGGCCCGATCCGATCTACGCGCACATCCCGCTGATCCACGGTGCTGATGGCGCCAAGCTTTCAAAGCGTCACGGTGCGCTGGGCGTCGACGCCTATCGCGACGAGATGGGGCTGCTGCCCGAAGCGGTGTTCAACTACCTGCTGCGCCTCGGCTGGGGCCATGGTGACGAGGAAATCATCAGCCGCGATCAGGCGGTTGAATGGTTCGATATCGCCAACGTCAACAAGGGCGCATCGCGCTTTGATCTCAAGAAGCTGCTGAACCTCAATGGCCACTACATTCGCGAGGCTGATGATGCCCGGCTTGCCGGGCTGGTCGCCCCGCGTCTGGCTGTGCTGGAGCCTGGCTTCGACGCCAAAGCGGGCATGGATCTGCTGACCAGAGCGATGCCGGTGCTGAAGGTGCGCGCTGCCGATCTCAACGAACTGGCGACCTCGTCGGTGTTCCTGTTCGCGCAGCGCCCCCTGCCCATGGCGGAAAAGGCGGCCGCACTGCTGACCGACGATTCGCGCGCGATACTGGCCAAAGTGGTGGCTGCGCTCGAGGCGGAAAACGGCTGGACAATCGAAGGGCTGGAGGCCACTTTGAAACAAATGGCCGAGGAGCTTGGGATAGGCTTGGGCAAAATTGCCCAACCGTTGCGCGCGAGCCTGACGGGACAGACTACCTCGCCGGGAATATTCGACGTATTGGCACTGCTCGGCAAGGACGAGTCGCTGGCGCGCATCCGCGATCAGTTGGCTTGAACCCGGGCATAAACTGTAAAGACAGAAGAAACAGGAGGGCTTAGGCGTGAGCGAAAACCAGGCTTCTTTGACCGCTGGCGGCAACAGCGTGGACATGCCGATCAAGAGCGGCACCATCGGGCCGGACGTCATCGACATCCGCAAGCTCTATGGCCAGACGGGCATGTTCACCTATGACCCGGGCTTCACTTCGACGGCAAGCTGCGACAGCGCACTGACCTACATCGACGGTGATGAGGGCGTGCTTCTGCACCGCGGTTACCCGATCGGCCAGTTGGCCGAGCATTCGTCGTTCATGGAAGTGAGCTACCTGCTGCTTAACGGCGAACTGCCGAGCCAGCAGGAACTTGCGGACTTCAGCCGCACGATCACCCGCCACACGATGCTGCACGAGCAGCTTGCCACATTCTATCGCGGCTTCCGTCGCGACGCGCACCCGATGGCGATCATGTGCGGCGTCGTCGGCGCGCTCTCGGCGTTCTACCACGACAGCACCGACATTGCTGACCCGACGCATCGCAAGATCAGCTCGCACCGCCTGATCGCCAAGATGCCGACGATCGCGGCGATGGCCTACAAGTATTCGGTCGGCCAGCCCTTTGTCTATCCGGACAACAAGCTGTCCTATACCGGCAACTTCCTGAAGATGACCTTCGGCGTTCCGGCCGAAGAGTACGAAGTGATCCCCGCTGTCGAGAAGGCAATGGATCGCATCTTCATCCTTCATGCCGATCACGAGCAGAACGCTTCGACCTCGACCGTCCGTCTGGCCGGTTCCTCGGGCGCCAATCCGTTTGCCTGCATCGCGGCAGGCATCGCCTGTCTGTGGGGCCCGGCGCACGGCGGCGCGAACGAAGCCGCGCTCAACATGCTCAAGGAGATCGGCACCCCCGATCGCATCCAGCACTACATCGACCGCGCCAAGGACAAGAACGATCCGTTCCGCCTGATGGGCTTCGGTCACCGCGTCTACAAGAACTACGATCCGCGTGCGACCGTTATGCAGCAGACCGTGCGCGAAGTGTTCGACGCGCTGAAGGTCAACGATCCGCTGTTCGAGACCGCCCTGCGCCTCGAGGAAATCGCGCTCAGCGATCCGTACTTCGCGGAGAAGAAGCTGTTCCCGAACGTGGACTTCTACTCGGGCATCATCCTTTCGGCGATTGGCTTCCCGACGACGATGTTCACCGTGCTCTTCGCCCTCGCCCGTACCGTGGGCTGGGTCGCACAGTGGAACGAAATGATCAGCGATCCTGGCCAGAAGATCGGGCGTCCGCGCCAGCTCTACACCGGCCCGACGCAGCGCGACTACGTGCCGCTGAGCGAACGCTGAGGCGTGAGAGGCGCGGCCGCACTTTTCGTGCCGGTTTCTCGAGAGAAACCGGATGGCCGCGCCGGCTCTACACTGGCCCGACGCAGCGCGACTGCGTGCCGCTGAGCGAACGCTGATCGATTGAGAAACAGGAAAGGGCGACGATGGCGACAGTACTCAGGATTTTCGGCATCGTCGCCCTTCTCATGGGCGGCTTGTGGATGGGGCAAGGGCTGGGCCTGATCATGTGGCCGGCATCGAGCTTCATGCTCGCCCAGACGCAATGGGCTTATATCGGCGCAGGCTTGATGCTGATCGGCGCGCTTGCAATCTGGCGCGCATCGCGGCGTCGCTGAGCGTCAACCCGCTGCGGTTGCCTGCGCGGCAGTGTCAGCCGGCAACAACAGCACGAATTTCGCGCCGCCATCTGGCGCCTGCTGAACAGTGAGATCGCCACCCATCGCGCGTGCCAGTCTGCGCGAGATATAGAGGCCCAGTCCGCTGCCGCCATCGCCACTGCGACCAAGGCGCTCAAATTTCTCGAAAACCTTTTCGGCGTGCTCCTGAGCAATGCCCTGCCCTTGGTCCTGTACGGTGATCCAGGCGAACTCCCCATCGATGCCGCAATCGACCTCGACCCGGGTATGTTCAGGCGAGTACCTCACGGCGTTGCCGATGAGATTGAGGAGAATTTGCAGCACGCGGCGGAATTCCGCGATGGCTGGCGCTGCCACATCGAGCGCGGGGAGCACGAACGCAATGCCCCGTTCCTGCGCCCGCACGCCGAGGATGCCTGCTGCGCGCCGTGCACAATCTACAAGATCGATGTGATCGGGTGCAGGCGCAAAGCCTTCATCTTCCACCGTCTCAAGATCGGCAAGGTCTTCGACCAGAGACAGCAGGTGCCGCCCCGCCTCTGCAATATCGCCGGCGTACCCTACGTACTGTTCTGCCAATGGACCGGCGAGGCGTGTCCGAATGGTTTCGGCATTGGCCACGATCCGGTTGATTGGCAAACGCAGTGCCGGCGCCAGCTTGCGCCCCAGCAATCCCTTCCAGTCTGGCTGTGGGAGGGGTTCGGGCGCAGCAGCGACAGCCTTGGCCGGGACACTGATCAACACAGTCTCTGCTACGAGGAGCAGTTCGAAACCCCCGGCGCGCAAGGGAAGAATGCGCGTCTTCCACACACGGGACGAGCCGGGGACGGCCACCCGGGCTTCGTCAAGCAATCGCCAGTGCAGCGGTTGGCGGTGTGCATTGCCTTCAAGCGTTACGAAATCGGTCCAGTATTTGCCAAAGCCTTGCTGCAGGCCCGATGCGAGGTCGGCAAGATCGCCCGCCGTTACAGAACCCGATACGATGCGCTGCTCAGCGTCCAGAACAATGTGCGCCTCGGCCAATTGGCGGACCAGTGCTTCATCGGCGGATGCGGCTTCATCGCCCTGCCAGGCGTCCGAGGCGACCTTCCAGTCGCTGATCTCGATTCTTGTGCCCGCCCCATCGGGGATGGCGCGCGCCGAAAACGAAAGCGGTTGCCCTTCGTCCGTCACAGTCATGGCGGCACCCAGGGTCGCTCCCGCCATTCGCGCACGACGAACCAGCGACAGGAGACCGGGCAGCGCAATCACTCCGGGGTAACCCCCGCCCAGCCGAACCTGCAGCGCCGCAAGGATCTCGTCGGACTCGACCAGACGGTCCGCACTGTCGCAGCGGGCGCTGATTAGACCTGCGGTGGTCACGGGGACACCTTCATCTGCTGATCGCTATCCGAACGCTTCGCGACGCATCAGGGAAGACGCCAGCATCGCCGCAGCTGCATCAGGTACGATCTGATCGATGCCATCGGGCAAGCTGGTCTGCGGATGAAGCGCGGCGAAAGTGGTCACCAGATTCGTGCGGTCAGCTCCTGCAGCCGACAGTGCAAGAGCCATTCGCGCCATCTGACTTTCGGTCGTGCACATGATCGCCATCTCGCGCGACATGCCCGCTCCCGATGCAAGGGTCGATAGAAAGAGCGCAATGCCCGCAGTATCAATTTTCAGACCGCGGCCTGAATCTCCGGCCAATTGGCCAATGACGTGATCGAGAAGTTCAAGACGCGATGCCGCAGTCATCCGTTGCTGGCGCAGCGTGCTTTCTGCCGCCCCGGCAGCAGCCAGTCCGGATGGGTCCTCGGCAACATAGGCCTGCATCGTCATCAATGCGATATGATGAAGGTCGCCCGGAAGTTCCGAAAGCGGAATCTGCATGCGTCGCATCAATTGCCCGAATCGCGCCTGCGCCGCGAGCAGGTTCATTCCGCGCGCGGCAAGATCGGGATCGCGCGAAGCGATGATGTCTTGAAGCAGGGGGGTAAGCACAGGATCCAGTCCGAGCCTGCCCTGCATCTTCTCGGTGAGTTGCCACTCCACGGCCAGCATGTGCAGATGATTCAACAGGGCCTGGTTGCCGGCGAGCATATCCGCCAGGCCATCGCTCGCCTCCCGCGCCCAAGCGGCAGAATTGTCGTGACCCGCAGCCTCGCCGACCGCTTGCACAAGCTGCCGGGCAAGATCGGACAGCATGCCCCGGACCCGGGCAATGATCTCGTCGCTGAAGATCGAGTTATCGTCGTTCCGGAGAAGATGCTGAAGGATCGGCCCCATGTGAATCATGACCTGATCGGCATGAGCGAGGTCATCGCGCAGAAGCGCCTCTATCGCGCCGGGATCGGGGGTGAAAGGTACGGTCAGTGCCATAAGTCGCTCTTACGGCCGACTGGTTAACTGCGAGTTAGGCGATCTCTCGGTTGCTGGCGATCTTCCGAGCTGAAGCAACAGTAGGCAGGTGCCGAGCAGCGCCAGAACGGCAAGTCCGATCGTCGCATCGAATGGCAGCGCCACGCTGACGATGGCGAGCAACAAGCCAAACACCAATCGATCTTCCAGCCAGGCGGAACGGGGGAAACGCGGCAAGGCAAGGCGCACAAGGCGCGCTCCGCCGACAAGCAGGATCGGGGTGAACCAGTTGAGTCCAAATGGAATCGCGCTGGTGTAGGGCAACTCGCTGCGCCACGCGGCCAACGTCACCAGTCCAGCGTCGACAATGAGATGGAACAGGGCCACGGCCTTGCGTTCAAGACCCGACGCCAGGAGCGAATCACGCTCCACCTGCCCCATGAGGCTGGCCACGCGCTCCACCAGCCAGGATAACCCGACAAGCAGGAACCCGGTGGCGGCGTTGCCGAGCCAGCCAAGGCCCAGACCGAGCAGCCCCAGTATCCCGGCAGCAAGTCCGGTCAACGCAGGCCGGGTTCCTGCATGAAGCATGGCTGGACCGAACCTGCGGACGAAGGCCATGGCCAGCAGCACCCCCGGAGACCCCTCCGCCGCGTCACCGGTAGCCGTATGCAGCCGCAGCCACTGGCGTTCTGCGGCATGGGCTTCTGGCTCGCTGCGGACCATGGTCCAGCGGCCATCTCCCAGCATGGCGGCAGATACACCGCGCAAAGGCAAGCGGGCCTGAACGGCGAGGCGCAGCAGCGCCGATTGCGCGTTCCATTCGGGCGGCAGGTCCGCGAGGCCTGCAGCGATCCGTCCCGGAAAGCGCATTGCTCCGGCAAATGCGTGGTTGATGTCGATGCGCTCGAACCCGAGCGGCAAGGCGCTTTCCGCTGGAAGAGTGAGGACACCCGGCCCTGCCTCGATCAGATCCCGAAACACATCGGGCATGGCGATCAATCCATCACCCACGACGATCACGTCGTCTTCGGGCGCGAGCAATGGCACGAGTGCGCGTGCGGTCGCTACGACATGAAACTGCGCTCCGCCTGCCTCGACAACATGCTGAAGCGCAACCAGCTCGCCACTGATCCCCTCGGCCATGACCACAAGGCGTTTGGCGCCCAGCGAGAGGGCCAGTCCGATCTGGTGGCGTAATAGCGAGCGTCCGCCTATTGGCAGATACCCGCGCAGCCCCGAAGGCGTCGTCGCCGACGCACCCGCAGCCTGCGCCGGATGGGAAGTTTCAATCAGGGAAAGAACCGCGACCCGCAACAATTGCCTCCTGTCGCACCATCGTAGGGACTGGCGACGGTCGTGCCAAGGCGGACCGCAGTCGTGTCGGGGATTAAGGTTCTATCGCCAAGTCGGCCAGCATCTGGCGAAGGCGACGAAGAATCGCCGGATCGCCGGGGGCGCCGTCCAGCGCCTCCTCCGCAAGGTCGATCAGGCCTTCGGCGTGGAAGCTTGCCGCAAGGCCTTTCAAACGCAAGGCAGCAACGTGCCAGTTGCCATCGCAGCGGGCCCGACCAAGCAGATCTACCTGCCGCTCGGCACTTTCGATGAATGCCGCGCGCAATTCGCGCACGAGTTCGGGATCGTGCCCGGCAGCAGCGGCGAGGTTTGCGTCAAGGGAGGCGCCTTCGTAGGCCATGTGAAAGCGCTACGGGCCGAAGCGTTAAGGCGGGGTTTATGGATGGGTCGAAATCGTGATATGACAGCGTCATGAACGGGGGAAGACGGATCATTCCGATCGATGGTGTCAATGAGGACGCCGGTGAGGCAACCATGGCCGGGCCAACTGCGCCCGACGATCCCGGTCTGGCATATGTGCCTCCAGCTTTTCTTGAAAAAGCGTCTGCAAGTGATTGGGATAATTCTGAATTATCTCCGCCTGATAAGGCTTGGCCGGTGCTCCTGCTGGCCGGTGGGGTGATCGCGGGTTGGACGGCGTTCTTCGTGTGGGCAGTGATCCTTGCGCAGCCAACGCCCGCGTCCGCACAGCAATGGGCATGGTGGTCAACGCAGTGGAGCGTGCCTGTCCTGCTTGTGCTCGTCCTACTCCTGGTGGTCATGCGTACAAGCCGGCGGGAAGCGGCCCGCTTCGCCGATGCGGCGCGTCTGCTTTCGAACGAATCAGCCGACCTTGAAAGACGCCTCGTCTCGATTAACACCGAACTCGCGCTGGCCCGCGACTTCATGGCCGCGCAAGGCCGCGACCTCGATTCGCTGGGACGGATTGCGGTCGATCGCCTTTCAGGCAGCGCCTCACAGCTTGATGGGCTGATCAGCAGGAACGGTGCGCAGATCGACAGGATCGCCGAAGTTTCAGCAGCCGCTCTCGACAACATGGAGAAGCTGCGTGGACAGCTGCCGGTCATTGCCAATGCCGCCAAGGACGTAACCAACAACATCGGCAATGCCGGACGCACCGCGCATCTGCAGCTTGAAGAACTGGTCTCGGGATTTCAGCGCCTCAACGAGTTCGGCCTTGCGAGCGAACGGCAGGTCATGTCGTTTCGCGACCGGGTCGACAGTGCTCTTGAAGGCTTTGCCAAGGCGTCCGAAGACCTCGGCCTTCTTGCCGAGAATCGCTTCGACGCGCTGACGCAGCGCAGCGCCGATCAGGCAGCCTTGGCAGCCGATGCGGAGCAGGCTGCCCTTGCGGCTTGGCGGGAGCGCAGCGATGCGCATGCGGCATCCCTCAAGGAAACTCTCGCCCAACTCGGCGAGGCGCACGAGGGACTCATCGCGGACTCGGCCGGACGTCTGGCACGCTTTGAGGAGGCGGCGCGTTCGCTCACCGCAATGCTCGAAATCCAGGGCCGCGACCTTGACGAACAGCTGGCGCGCAGGCGGGCATCTGCCGAAGCTGGCGCTGCGGAACAGCGCGTGGATCTCGAAAAGCGTCTGGCGGAAATTGACGAAGCCGTTGCCGAGCGCCGCTCTGCGATGGAGCGAGCCGCCGCTTCTGCTGCCGAAGCTTTGGCGTCCAAGCTGGCCGAGCTTGACCAAGCGATCGAGGCACAGCGCAGGACCCAACTTGTCGAGGCGGAGAATCTCGCCTCCAGATGCGAGGAAATCGGAAGCAAGGTCAGTGCTTTCTCCGAAGTACTTCGCAACTCTGGTGAACAAGGCGCGCAGACAGCGTCCCAGGTCGACCAGGCAATGGCTGACCTTAATGCGCGGTTGGGTGAAATGCGCCACGCGCTTTCGGGCACGGACCTGCAGATCGGCGAATTGACCGACTCCGCCGTACGGCTTCTCGAACTGATCCAGGCCGGTGGCGACCACACGCGCACCCAGATTCCGGAAGCCCTGCGCAGCACCGAGGCCGGGCTCAAGGGGCTGGAGGACCGCGTGTTCACTTTGCGAGATACCTTGCGCGAAGCAGGCGACGGTGGGCGCAGCCTGGCCGAAACCGTTGGGTCTGCTCGCAATGAAGTTTCCAGCACGATCAAGGAATTGCAGAGGGCGCAGAAGACACTGTCCGAGCAAGCGGCCGAGCGCGAGAAGCAACTCGATGCGTTGCGAGAGGTGCTGGCGGGGGTGCGCGCGGAAAGCGATGCGCTTTCGCGGGACATCGAGAGCCGGCTTTCGGGAGCAATTGGCAGCTTGAACGAGGCTGCGGCCAAGGCTGGCGAAGACCTGCGTGCCGGCACTGCGGGTGAAATCGAAGGCTTGGCCGAAAGGCTTGGCGAACAGAGCAGCGCTGCCATTGCGCGCGTGCTTCAGGGGCGCGCGGCCGAACTTGTCGGTCGCCTGGAGGAAGCCATCGATGCTGCCGCGGCAGCAAGTCGCGACACCGCAATCCAGATGCGTGACCAGTTGGCCAAGGTTGATGAACTGGCCGGCAATCTGGAGGCGCGGGTCGATCGGGTTCGCGAAAAGGCAGAGGAAAAGGTCGATAACGACTTTGCCCGTCGTGCCGCCTTGATCACGGAATCGCTGAATTCGTCAGCCATCGACATCGCCAAGGCGCTTTCGACGGATGTCTCGGAAACCGCTTGGGCATCGTACCTGCGCGGGGACCGCGGCATCTTTACGCGCCGCGCCGTTTCGCTGCTGGAGAGTGCCGAAGCAAAGGCGGTTCAGGCGCATTATGAAGCCGAAAGCGAATTCCGCGAACACGTGAACCGCTACATCCACGACTTCGAATCCATGTTGCGCCAGTTGCTTTCCACGCGTGACGGTAACGCTCTGGGCGTTACGTTGCTCTCGTCCGACATGGGCAAGCTCTATGTCGCACTGGCGCAGGGGATTGAGCGCCTGCGTACCTGAGCTTGCGCCTCTAATGAAAATCGCGTGACTTGGGGATGATCCTCACGTCACGCGGGTGCGTGCGGGCACCGGGTCCGGCTCTTTCAGGGATCGGCCTGTTGCACTCGTCCGCGCGCGCAATCGGCGGCAGCAGCCTGTCGGCATCTGACAGCGCATCCAGGCTGGCGCTGGCGTCGGTCAGGTGCATGGCGATGACATGGATGACCTCGTCGTCGTACTCTACCCGCCCACGCACTTCCATCAGCCGTGCCCCCATGATGACCTTGCGCTGCTTCTCCATAAGGTCAGGCCAGATCACCAGATTGACCACGCCGGTCTCGTCCTCGAGCGTGATGAAGCAGACGCCCTTGGCGCTGCCGGGGCGCTGGCGCACCAGAACTACGCCGGCCACCAGCACCGTGGCGCGATACTTGTGGCTCCTGAGGTCTGCCGCCCGCACGAAGCCACGCTCGCCCAGCATCGGTCTCAGGAAAGCCAGTGGGTGCGCCTTCAGCGACAGGCGATGCGTCTGGTAATCAGCCACGACCTCTTCCGACAGCGGCATCATCGGCAGCACGGCGCGGGTACGCTCTTCGCCTTCCGAACGTGACGTCATGGCGGCAAACAGCGGCAGTTCCTTGGGCGCGACAAGGCTGCGGGCATCCCACAGCGCCTGCCTGCGCGACAGGCCAAGCGAGCCCAGCGCATCGGCTGCGGCAAGCCGCTCAACCACTGCCGGAGACAGCCCGGCCCGTTCCTTGAGGCTGGCCGCATCGGTGAAGGCCCCGCCCACGCCCCTCGCCGCGACGAGCATGGCAGCCGCATGTTCGGGAAAGCCATCGATCTGCCTGAAGCCAAGGCGGAGCGCGCCTCCCCCCTGCTCCAGCGTACAGTCCCAGTCCGAGTGGTTCACATCGACCGGCAGCACCGGCACGCCATGCCGGGCCGCATCGCCCACGATCTGTGCGGGCGCGTAGAAACCCATCGGCTGCGAATTGAGCAGGGCACAGGCAAAGGCCGCCGGATAGTGGCACTTGAGCCATGACGAAACGTAGACGAGGTGGGCGAAGCTGGCGGCGTGGCTTTCGGGAAAGCCGTACTCGCCGAAGCCCTTGATCTGGTTGAAACAGCGTTCGGCAAAATCGGGATCATAGCCGCGCTCAACCATGCGGCCGACCATCATGTCCTCAAGTTCGTGCACCATCCCTCGCGAACGGAACGTGGCCATGGCCTTACGCAGGCGATTGGCTTCAAGGCTCGAGAACTTCGCTGCATCGAGCGCAATCTTCATGGCCTGCTCCTGGAAGATCGGGACGCCTAGGGTGCGGTTGAGAATCGAACTCAGTTCATCTGCAGGGCCATGTTCTGGGCCGGGCGCAGGTATCTCCACCTTCTCCTCGCCCCGCCTGCGTTTGAGATAGGGGTGGACCATGTCGCCCTGGATCGGCCCCGGGCGGACAATGGCGACCTGGATCACGAGATCGTAGAACTGCCGCGGCCGCAAGCGCGGCAGCATGTTCATCTGCGCACGGCTTTCCACCTGGAACACGCCAAGGGAGTCCCCCTTGCACAACATGTCGTAGACGGCCGGATCCTCGCGCGGGACTGTGGCCAGCGTCAGATCACGGCCGTGGTGCGCACCCAGCAGATCGAGGCACTTGCGAATGCAGGTGAGCATGCCGAGCGCGAGCACATCGACCTTGAGGATGCCAAGCGCGTCGATGTCATCCTTGTCCCATTCGATGAAGCTGCGATCGGCCATCGCGCCATTACCGATCGGCACTGTTTCCGTCAGTGGCCCTTGTGTCAGGATGAAGCCGCCAACATGCTGGGAAAGATGGCGCGGCATTCCAATCATTTGCTGGGCTATGCTGATCACGCGCCTGAGGTAGGGATCGGTGCCGTCCAACCCGCTTTCGTTGACGTTCTTCTCGCCCACTTCGGTACCCCAGCTGCCCCAGACAGTGCGAGCGAGCGCGCCGGTCACGTCTTCGGAAAGGCCCATGGCCTTGCCCACCTCGCGGATCGCCATGCGCGGCCGGTAGTGAATGACCGTGGCGCAGAGGCCTGCTCGGGTGCGACCGAAACGGCGGTAGATATACTGGATGACCTCTTCGCGTCGCTCATGCTCGAAATCGACGTCGATGTCGGGCGGCTCCTTGCGCTCTTCGGAGATGAAGCGATCGAACAGCAACGCGTGTTTGGCGGGATCGACTGCGGTGATGCCGAGGCAGTAGCAGACCGCGGAATTGGCAGCTGAACCACGTCCCTGGCACAGGATCGGCGGATCACAATTACGCGCAAAATCAACGATATCCTTGATGGTTAGAAAGTAGGTTGCAAGGTTCAGCTTGCCGATGAGGTCAAGTTCGCGACGCAAGGTTTCACCCACGCCATCGGGCACGCCTTCGGGATAGCGTCCGCGTGCCCCTTCCCAGGTTTGCATCTCCAGCCAGGATTGCGGATCGTGGCCCTCCGGGCAGATCTCCTCGGGGTATTCGTAGCGCAACTCCCTGAGATTGAACTGGCAGGAGTCCGCCAGATTGCGCGTCGCTGCGATCGCATCGGGCCAGCGTTCGAACAGGCGCACCATATCCTGCGGAGATTTCAGGTGCCGTTCGGCATTGGGTTGGAGCAAGTGCCCGGCCTTGGCAACGGTGGTCTTGTGGCGGATTGCCGTCATCACGTCTTGAAGCGGACGGCGGTTTGGTGTCGCGTAGAGCACTTCGTTGGTAGCCAGCAGGCCGAGGCCATTGCTCCGTGCCAGACCGTTCAACCTTTCGATCCGGGCGATGTCGTCGCCGACGTAAAGGTAGCTTGCAGCCAGATGGCGCATGGTCGGCAAGCTGTGGACAAGCCGGGGGAGAAAGTCGGGAAAAGGCAGGGAAAGGCTGTTCCTGACCTGTGGAAGAGCTGGGGACTCTGCTCCCGGAAAAGCATAGACATTGCTTTCGCTTTCCACCGTAAACATCTGATCCAGATCAGCAGGCGGCACGAGGATCAGGTGGATGCCCTCGGCATGGGCTGCCAGCATGGGCAGATCGATCTCGCAGGTGCCTTTCGCCTGCCACTCTCCGGTGAGCGTGCGCATTCGCCCTTCGGAGATGAGCCGACACAGCCGACCGTACGCGGCGCGGTCCTGCGGATAGGCCAGAAAGACAAGGTCTTCGACGGTTTCGATCCGGCAACCAATAACCGGACGTAGCCGCGCAGCCTCGGCCTCGGTATGCAGGCGCACCACGCCAGCCATGGTATTGGCGTCGGCAATGCCAAGAGCATCGTATCCCAAGGCACGGGCCGTGGTGACGAGATCGATCGCGTCCGACGCGCCACGCAGGAACGAGAAGCAGGTCGCCAGGCCCAGTTCCACGAACGGTGCCGGCGGCAGGTCGCCCTCGTCCACCGGTTCGACATGGCGGCGGCGCGGTGTCAGCGGCTGTTCGGGCATGATTTATGCCGATAGTTCCGAAAGCCTCTGCGCTACCTTGCGCAAGTCTTTGGCAAACTTTGCCTCTTCCTCGGCACGACCGTGATCGTGCAGACGCAGCAGATAGCTGGGGTGCGTGGTGATCCACAGCTCGCTGCCATCTGCGAGCGCCTGAGGTTCGCCTCGCACTTTTTGCACGCTGACTGTTTTGCCGAGAAGGCTGCGTGCCGCGCTTGCGCCCAAGGCGAGAATGAGCCGGGGCTGGACCAGCGCGCGCTCGCCATCAAGCCACCAGCGGCAGATGTCGATTTCCTTGGCGGTGGGATTCTGGTGGAGGCGGCGTTTGCCGCGGGGGACAAACTTGAAGTGTTTGACCGCGTTGGTGACGTAAGTGCGTTCGTCCGAAATGCCTGCTTCTTCGAGATGCGAACGCAGCAGGCGGCCGGCCGGACCGATGAACGGACGGCCCTGCTCCTCTTCGGTATCGCCCGGCTGCTCGCCCACGATCATGAGTGCGGCGGATGAGGGCCCTTCGCCCATGACTGCCCGGGTGCCGTTGCAGCCGATCTCGCAGCGGCGGCAGCCGAGGATCGCTTCGCCAATCGCGCCAAGGCTTTGCGGCCGTTCGCCGAAGTCCTGTTCGCCCGCCTTCACCATCTGTGCCTCGCGTGCCTGCGCCCCGGCGATCAGCTCGGGGATGAGCGCCGCCTCCGGCATGTTCTTCCAGTACTTGCGGGGCATTTCCTTGAGCATGGCCCCGACCTTCAAACGCGCAGGATTGAAGATCGACGCATAATACTTCCGCCACAGGGCCTCGACCGGATCGCCAGAGGGAGCATCGGCCCGGGTAGCCGGCGGGCCTTCCTGCAGCGCCTCGCCATCCCAGTGCAGGGTCCCGCGCGGGGTGAGGATCGACCAGCGCATGGTAGTGAAGCGGCGCACGAAGAACCCGGCGTTGGCGCGCAGGATATGATGCTCGGGCTCGAACCAGGCGACGTAGTGCTCGCCTTCTTCGTTCTCCACGCTGCGAAAGCGGACGAAAGCGCGCATCTTGTGAATGTCCCGCCGGACCTGCCGCGCCAGATCCTCCATCGAGCGAACGTCAGGATCGGCCTTGTCTTCCATAAGGCGCGGGCGGGACTGCAGGCGCCATAGCACGCGATAGAGCAGGGAAAAACGCGTGGAATCAGAATGAAGGATCACGCTTTGGGCAAGCTGCAGGAAGTCTCGTGAAACGCGCGGTTGCGGGGCATCGGCAGGGGGCGACGGCAGGCGACGGTCCCCTTGGGCGAACAGGTCCGCTCCCGGATCGGCCGGCGATTCCCAAGTGATCCGGTCTGGCGGCACATCGGCGCGGACCATGCGACGGGCAGCATCACGCCAGCCTTCGAAATCATCGGGCGCGGCAAGCTGGATGCGGAACGCTTCGGCCAGGCGCATGTCGCGGAACGGCTTCATGCGAAGAGTTCCATCTGGGCAGGCTTGGTCGCGGGTACCAGAAGGCTGTGCAGATCTGCCCGGTCGGTCAGCATGACCGGTCGCCAATCCTCGGTGACGATGAACGGACGCACTTTGGCAATGGAGACGGTAAGCTTGCCGACATCGGCGAGGCGCAGGCGGCGTTGGCGGCGCGCGGCGACGAGCGCGTTGACGGCTTTCACGCCCAAGCCCGGCACGCGCAGCAGCTTCTCGCGAGGGGCACGGTTGACGTCGACCGGGAAATCTCCGCGAAAGCGCAAGGCCCAGGCGAGCTTGGGGTCGATGTCGAGCGGAAGCATGCCATCGTTGCCGGCGGCCTGCTGCACCTCGTGCGGGGCAAAGCCGTAGAAGCGCATTAGCCAGTCGGACTGATAGAGCCGATGTTCGCGCATCAAGGGCGGACGCTTCAGCGGCAGGACTGCGCTGGCGTCGGGGATCGGGCTGAAGGCTGAGTAATAGACGCGGCGCAGGCGGAAGCGATCATAAAGCGTGCTGGCGCGGCCGACGATATCGGCATCGGTCGCGGCATCGGCACCGACGATCATCTGGGTGGACTGGCCGGCGGGGGCGAATTTCGGCGCATGGCGGAAGCGCTTGCGGGCGTCCTTGGCCTCGACAATCGCTTCCTTCAGCGACCCCATGGCCCCTTCGATCTGCGGTGCGGACTTGTCGGGCGCGAGGCGGGTCAGGCCGGCTACCGTTGGCAACTCGACGTTGATCGAGACGCGATCTGCATAGAGCCCGGCCTGGGCGACCAGCTCGAGATCGGCTTCGGGAATCGTCTTGAGGTGGATATAACCCCGAAAATCGTGTTCTTCGCGAAGGATACGGGCGACTTCTATCAACTGCTCCATGGTGTGGCTGGAGCTTTTGACGATGCCGGAGGAGAGAAACAGGCCTTCGATATAGTTGCGGCGGTAGAACGACAGGGTCAGGTCCACCACCTCCTGCGGGGTAAAGCGCGCGCGGCGGGTGTTCGAACTCTTGCGGTTCACGCAGTAATGGCAATCGAACACGCAGTGATTTGTCAGCAGGATCTTGAGCAGCGAGATGCAGCGACCATCGGGCGCATAGGCGTGGCAGATGCCCATGCCCTCGGTCGACCCGATGCCTTTTCCGCCCTTGCTGTTGCGCTTGGTGGTGCCCGACGAGGCGCAGGAGGCATCGTACTTTGCGGCATCGGCCAGGATTTCGAGGCGTTCGAGAACGGTAAGCTGCGACATTCGTTCTTTATATGTTCTTTCAGCCTCCAGTGCCAGCCCGTACCTGTGGGCAGACGGGAACCGGAACGCGAAACGGGACGAGCCGTTCAGGCACCACACGGGCGGGGCCTGAGGAGACAGTTTGATGCCGATGATCGAGACCCGGGATGGGACCCGCCTTTATGCCAAGTCGTGGGGCGATGGGCCGCCGGTGGTGCTGATCCATGGCTGGCCACTCTCTGGCGACAGCTGGGACCCGGTGAGCAACGCACTGGCCGATGAAGGCTTCCGTGCGATTGCCTATGACCGGCGCGGGTTCGGACGGTCGGACCAGCCTTCGGATGGCTATGACTACGATACCTTTGCCGACGATCTGGCTGACGTCATGGCGGCAATGAATGCCAATAACGGCGCGGCTCTGGTCGGATTCTCGATGGGCGGTGGCGAGATCGCGCGCTACATGTCGCGCTATGGCGGGCAGGGCGTTTCGCGCGTGGCGCTGGTGTCATCGGTCGTGCCCTACATGCTCCAGACCGACGACAATCCCGAGGGCGTGCCGCAATCGACGTTCGATGAGATGACCGAAGGCATGCTGGAGGACCGTGCGAAATTCTTCACCGGCTTCTTCCGCGATTTCTATGGCGTGGGCATGCTGAGCAAGCCGGTCAGCGACGAGACGCTGAAGCTGTCCTGGGCGACCGCCATGCAGGCAGGCCTGAGGCCCACGCTGCTTTCGGCGAAGGCTTTTGCCACCACCGATTTCCGGGGTGACCTGCCCTCGTTCAGCGTGCCGACGCTGGTGATCCACGGGACTTCGGACGCCACTGTACCGATCGAGGCAACCGGACGCGCCGTGGCCAGGGCCGTACCACACGCGACGCTGATCGAGTACGACGGCGAGCCGCATGGCGTCTTTGCAACGCAGACCGAGCGTCTGACCAAGGACCTGCTCGATTTTGTTTCCGGTCGTCCGGCAGAGACCATGCCGCAGGAAGTGATCGATACGCTGACGGCACAGACCATCGTGGCACCATCGATCTGATACTTCAGGCAAAGAGCCCCTGGATGAACCATTCGGGGGCTCCGCCGCGGCCATCGCCGATCACGCCGTGGCGATAGATCCAGTAACGGCGGCCGGCTTCGTCCTCGATCCGGTAGTAATCGCGCAAGCGCACGGTAGAGCGTTCGCGCCACCATTCGGGGGCAATGCGTTCAGGCCCCTCGGCGCGGACGACCTTGTGCAGCTGGCCGCGCCATTGGAACTGGCGGGGTAGACCGTCCGGAGTTTCATAAATAACCGAAACTGATTCCGGTTTATCCAATATTTTCAGTGGCCTGTGATGAAAACGCAATTCTTCCTGTGAAGATGACATATCTGCCAGTGGAGGCTGCCAGCGCTGGGCGCGTTCAGGCACATGGCTGCCATGAACGACCGGGCGGCGCACCGCTTCTGGCCCGAGCCGTACGGTCAGGCGATCGATACAGGCGGCAAGGCTGGTACCATGGCGCTCAGCCGCGGCATCGAGATCGGCCTGGGACAGATTCAGGGGTTCGGCCCATGGCACGCGCAGGCGCACGAGTTCTATCCCGAATCCGGCATCGAGATCATCGAGCCGCGCGGCAAACAGGCGGCAGATATGGGCCGGATCGCGCAAGGCGGCGGCCATCTCGAGCCGCCGCACCATGACCTCGCCATCGACCTTCCACATTCCGAGCTCGAGGCGACGTGCGCCCTGCCCCAGTCCTTCGAGCAAGCGCGCCAAGTCGGCAGCGAGGTCCTCGACCACGCGATCGAGCAGAGTGCGGTGGCGGATCGGTTCCATCAGACGGCGCTGAACCATCGGGGCGGGCACGCCCACGACAGGCAGCAGCGGTTCGGGCCGCAAACCGAAGATCTGATCAAGCCGCAACAGCGGGTTCGCTGCAGCCGATCGGTGGTTGCGGAAGCGACGGGCGAGGTTCTCACGCGTCAGGCCTTCGATCTGACCCAATCGCTTGAGGCCGAGCCGGCGCAGCAGCAGGATCACATCGGCATCAAGACGCAAGGCGGCTACAGGCAGATCGGCAAGGAATGTGCGTGGGTCTGCCTCTGGGGGCTGGATTGCAGCCACAGGTCCGTGCCTCGCAAGCGCCCAAGCCGCGCCTGCAGTGGGGGCGAGCGCAGCACGGGCCGTCAAACCACGCTTGTTCAGCAGGGCCAACGTGTCAGCGATCAGGGCTTGCTCGCCGCCGAACAGGTGAGCCACGCCGCTGGTGTCGACGAGCAGGCCATCGGGGGGATCAAGCGCGCTCCATGGCCCCCAGCGTTGCGCCCACAGGGCAAGGTTTTCAAGAAAGGCGAGGTCGCCCGCAGCATCAGCGGGGCGCACGGCGAGCGCGGGACAGAGCGTACGCGCATCGGTGAGGCGCATTGACGGCACAGCCCCCGCGGCATGGGCAGCAGCGTTGGCGGCAGCAATGCGCGGGCCGTGGGCGGTATCTTCGATGAGAGCGAGCGGGGTGGCGTCGAGCCCTTCTCCGTGAGCCAGCCCCTCAACCAGTCGCCAGCGATCGATCGCCAGATTCGTGCACCAGATCGCCATGATCCGGCGTGAAGGGTTCGGCGACGAGGAGAGCGTCGTCATCGCACAAGATCCATTGTCCGGGGTGGAAGGTGTGGGCACGAAACAGATCGGCCCGCCATGTGGCGATGCCCGGCGCATGGGCATTCCAGCGCGGGCGTGGCGAAGGCGCGGGCGCAATCTCCCAGCGCATTCGCGCTGCGCCGAGATCGCGCCTGGCATCGAGCCGGACCAGCCATAACGGCACGCCATGCTTTTCCGCCGCGAGGCTGAGGCGGCGCGACGCGGTGAAATCGAGGGCGCGAGGATTGCCTGCAATCTCGCCAATCACGAAAGCCATATCGTGGCAGCGCAAGCCCTCTTCCAGCGCGAAGAGGGCATCTTCGGGCGTGGCGGCGGCAACGTGGACAAGGCGATGGCGCAAGTCGGCCGCCAGACCGGGCAGGTAAGGCCTGCCGGAAAGACGCAGCGCCGCCTTGTCCTGCACCCACAGGAAGGGGCGGCGATCGTGCAGCTCTGCGGCGCGCTGCTGGCGCAAGGCATCGCGGGCCAGTGCCAGCGCCATTCCTGCCCCGCAGGCATCGCGGGCCCGCGCGAACAGTTCGACATGGGGGCAATCGAGGGCCAACCCCGGTGTCCAACGATGCGTCCGGTCGGACGCGCCGATACCGCGCACAAGACCGGGGGCCAAGGCGACAGGATCGCGGATAGGGGCGTGTTCGATCATGCGATTCGTTCCTTTGCTCTTATTATGTTCTATTTTGAGGAACGCGCAATCCATGCATCCTTTCCCTTTTGTGCACAGCCTTGGGGAAAAACCTGGGGGGAACCTCACCCGCCTCGTCCCGTTCATCAGGCAACTGCCGACAAGCAAAGGACATTCCAGCGATGAAGTACGATCAGGGCAATCCCGAAGAGCTGCGCGAAAAATTCTGGAAGGCGATGTCGTCGTCGCCATACGTCATGCTCCAGCTCGACAACGATCCGGATTCGGCCGCGCCCATGACCGCGCAGCTCGACAAGGACGCCAACAGTGCGATCTGGTTCTTCACGAGCCGTGACAATCGCTTCGCCAAGATGGGCGGCGCCACCGCCACGTTCTCTTCAAAGGGACACGACGTGTTCGCCCGCTTCCACGGCATGCTGGTAGAGGAAACCGATCGCGCCGTACTGGAGAAGCACTGGAACAACTTCGTCGAGGCCTGGTTTCCCGGCGGGCCGGATTCGCCCAACCTGCTGTTCATGCGCATGAACCTGGGAGATGCATCGATCTGGGCTGGCGAAATGGGCCTGATCGGAACCGCAAAGATGGCGCTGGGCATGGACGTCACCAACGACGTCAAGGGCGGCTACACCGACACCCAACTCTAAGTCGCTCCATCGACAAAACGAAAAGGGCCGCCCCGGAAGGAGCGGCCCTTGTTCTTGCCGTTGCGGCGGATCAGTTGATCGGGGGCACCGGCTGCGGTGGTGCGTCGGCATCCTTCTCGTGCACTTCCACCAGGCCACGACCGACATGGCTGCGGCCACGGCTATAGCCGAAGTAGATCAGCAGGCCGAGCGCACCCCAGACCGGCAGCACCATCTTCGCGTCGAACGGCAGCAGCAGGTAGAGTGCAAAAGTGCCGACGATGGCGAGCGGTGCCGTCACCCAGATCAGCGGGGTGCGGAACGGACGGTGACGGTTGGGCTCGGTCCGGCGCAGCACCAGCACCGCGATGGCGACCATGAAGAACGCGAACAGCGTGCCCGAATTCGAGATGTCGGCAAGCTTGCCCACCGGCAGGAACGCCGCAGCAGCCGCGACGAACACGCCGGTAATTCCCGTGACGATGTGCGGCGTCTTCCACTTGGGGTGAATCGTGGCGAGCTTTTCAGGCAGCAAGCCATCGCGTGCCATCACGAAGAAGATGCGGGTCTGGCCGAACAGCATCATCAGGATGACCGACGGCAGAGCAAGACCGGCCGCCAGGCCGATCACGCCACCCAGCTTGGTCCAGCCGATTTCCTTGAGGACGTGCGCCAGAGCCTCCTTGGAGCAGGCCAACGGCTCACGGCCCAGCGCGGCCAGCGAGGCGCACTGGTCAGCGAGAGCCTTGGAGCCGGGAGCCAGCACTTCACCGGCAGGACCGGTGACGGGCTGCGCACCGATTGCACCGATCGCGCCACCAGCCACGAGGATGTAGAACACGGTGCAGATCGCAAGGCTGCCGATCAGGCCGATCGGCACGTTGCGCTGCGGGTTCTTGGTTTCCTCGGCCGCAGTCGACACCGCATCGAAGCCGACATAGGCAAAGAAGATCGAGGCAGCCGCGCCGCCAACGCCGATGATACCCCAGCCATTAGGGGTAAATGGCGTGAAGTTGGGGCCGTTGTTCAGGTACTTGAACGTGGCGAAGACGAACAGCGTCAGTGCGCCGACCTTGATCGCAACAAGCACCGCGTTGACCTTGGCACTTTCGGACGTTCCGATCATCAGCAACCAGGTGACGAGCAGGCCGATCACCAGCGCCGGCAGGTTGACCACGCCACCTGCGAACGGGCCGTTGGCCAGCGTCGCCGGAATCTCCAATCCTATGTAATCTCGCAAAAGTCCGACGAAATAGCCTGACCAGCCGACGCAGACGGCAGATGCCGCCACCGCGTATTCGAGGATCAACGCCCAACCAACCATCCAGGCCAGCAGTTCGCCCATCACGGCATAGGTGTAGGTATAGGCCGAACCCGAAACCGGCACCATGGAGGCAAGCTCAGAATAGCAAAGTGCCGCCACCGCGCAGACGAAGCCGGCGATGATGAAGCTCCAGATCATGCCGGGACCGGCCTTCTGCGCGGCTTCCGCCGTCAGCACAAAGATACCGGTGCCGATGATGGCGCCCACGCCGAGCAGGGTGAGCTGGACCGGGCCCAGCGAGCGATGCAACGATTTCTTTTCAGCAGTTGCTAGAATGGCGTCGAGCGGTTTGACGCGACCGAACATGAAATTCTCCCGCCTTGGTCCGGCACCTGAAACCAAAACGGTTGCGCCGGAAACCAGGTTATGGCGCGCAACGCTAGCGGGAACGTCCTTTCGCGCAAGCCATTTTTCCCCAGACTTGCATCAAAGATGTGCCACACATCGGGCCACCTTGCGGGTTTTCGACAAGCAAGTAGAAGCATCTGCCCGCTTCAGAGGATGCGCAACGATGTCCACGACCTTCCAGCTCGACACCGCCACCAGCCGCGCGAACCCTACGCCCGCACCGATGAAACGGCTGACGATCCCGGCGATCCGCCAGCGCAAGAAGGATGGCGTGACGAAGGAACCGGTCGTCATGCTCACCGCCTATACCGCGCGGCAGGCGCAGCTGCTCGACGCTCATTGCGACCTGCTGCTGGTGGGGGATTCGCTGGGCCAGGTGATCTATGGCTTGCCCTCCTCGGTGCCGGTCACGCTCGACATGATGGCCGCCCACGGCGCAGCGGTGGTGCGCGGATCCTACCATGCCGCTGTCGTGGTCGACATGCCGTTCGGTTCCTACGAAGCCTCGCCGCAGCAGGCATTCGAAAGCGCCTCAAGGCTCCTCAAGGAGACCGGTTGTGCCGCGGTCAAGCTCGAGGGCGGGGAAGCCATGGCCGAAACCGTCGCCTTCCTGACCAGACGCGGCATCCCGGTGATGGGTCACGTTGGCCTGACCCCGCAGGCGGTCAACGTGCTCGGCGGCTACAACGCGCGTGGTCGCAGCGAAGCCGAAGCCGCCAAGATCGTCGGCGATGCGCAGGCGCTGGCCGAAGCCGGCGCCTTTGCCATCGTGATCGAGGGTGTGGTCGAACCCATCGCCATCGCCATCACGCAGGCCGTGCCCTGCCCCACCATCGGCATCGGCGCATCGGCGCAGTGTGACGGACAGGTGCTGGTGACCGAGGACATGCTCGGCATGTTCGAGCGGGTGCCGCGCTTCGTGAAGATCTACGAGAATATCGCCGAGACCATCTCCGGCGCAGCAGCCCGCTATGCTGCCGAAGTGCGCTCTCGCGCGTTCCCCGGTATTGAACAGACCTATCAGCCGAAGTAACGCGCCGCGACACGCCAACAAGGGAATTCCGCTTGCTCCGCTTCTACAAGGGTTCGATCCTTTTCACGCTGGTCTGCCTGGCATTGGCCGTCGCCTATGGCTGGATGCAGACCGGCACCGCCAGTGGCACCATGTCCCTGCTATGGATCGTGTTCGTCCTTTCCATCCTCGAAATCTCGCTGTCGTTCGACAACGCAGTGGTCAACGCGGCCGTGCTCGAGGAAATGGACGAAATCTGGCAGAAGCGCTTCCTGACCTGGGGCATGATCATCGCCGTGTTCGGCATGCGCATCGTATTTCCGCTGGCCATCGTGGCGATTGCAGCGGGATTGGGGCCGGTAGAGGCATTGAACCTCTCCCTGAACGATCCCAAGCGCTATGAAGAGATCGTCAGCAGCGCGCACGTCGGCATTGCCGGTTTTGGCGGCGCGTTCCTTGCAATGGTTGGCCTGAGCTTCTTCTTCGATGGCGAAAAGGAAGTGCACTGGATCCGCTGGGTCGAGGAAAAGCTCGCCGTCGTCTCCAACGTCAAGGCTGCCGAGATCGCGCTGCTGCTGCTCGGAATTTATGGCATCTCCCTGATGCTGCCTGAAGCCGAAGCCCTGACATTCATCGTCTCGGGCGTGCTTGGCCTGGTGACTTTCATCGCCGTCGAGGCGCTGGGCACCATCCTCGAGATGCGCGACGAGGCACAAAAGGCCGCAGGCGTGGTGGTGCGCTCGGGCCTTGGCGGTTTCCTCTACCTCAACGTGCTTGACGCATCATTCAGTTTCGACGGCGTGATCGGCGCATTCGCCCTGTCCAACAACATGGTCATCATCGCGCTCGGCCTGTCGATCGGCGCAATGTTCGTCCGTTCGATGACGATCATGCTGGTAAAGAAGGGCACCCTCTCGGAATACCGCTACCTCGAGCATGGCGCGTTCTGGGCGATCATCGCGCTCGGAGCGATCATGCTGCTGTCCGCGAAGTTCCATATTCCCGAAACGATCACCGGCCTGATCGGCGCAGCCCTTATCGGACTGTCGCTGTGGTGGTCGGTCCGCCACAAGCGCAAGTACCCGGACAGCGAGATCGACGCCGCCATCCGGGCAGACTGACCTCTCAGCCCCGCCCGGCCAGTGAGGGCTTGGGCGCGGGCGTACCGAGGAAACGCGGCGCCGGCGCAGGCATGACCATCCCCTCGTCTTCGACGAACGTCTCGCGCGCGGTGTTGTGGGGATGCTTTGGAGCCTCGCGCAAGCTGAGAACCGGAGCGAAGCAGATGTCGGTGCCATCCATGATCGCGCACCATTCGTCTCGCGTCTTGGTCAGGAACAACGCGGCAAGTCGCGCCTTCAGGTCCGGCCAGACGCGCGGGTCCATCTGCGGGGCAAAAGCGGGATCGTCCTTCAGGCCGGTCTTTTCCAGCAGCAGGGCATAGAACTGTGGCTCGATCGAACCGATCGAGATCCACTTGCCGTCGCTCGTTTCATAGGTGTCATAAAAGTGCGCGCCGCCATCCAGCAGGTTGACGCCGCGCTCGTCTTTCCAGCGGCCAAGCCCGAGGAATGTGTAGGTCATGGCCGAAAGGATCGCCGCGCCATCCACCATGGCGCAATCCACCACTTGCCCCTTGCCAGTGCGCTGCGCCGAGAACACGGCGGCCATCACACCGAACGCCATCAGCATGCCACCCCCGCCGAAGTCTCCGACAAGGTTGACGGGGAACTGCGGCTTTCCGCCCGCCTGACCGAAGCTGTGAAGTGCGCCGGCCAGCGCGATATAATTGATGTCATGCCCGGCAAGCGGAGCCATCGGCCCGTCCTGCCCCCACCCGGTCATGCGCCCGTAGACCAGCCTGGGATTGTCGGTGAGCAACACATCCGGTCCCAAGCCAAGCCGCTCCATCACGCCGGGGCGATAGCCTTCGACTATGGCATCGGCGTCCTTCGCCATTTCGCGGATCCGGGCGATCGCGACGGGGTCCTTGAGGTCAAGCTCGATCCGTTCGCGATTGCGGTTCAGGATATCGCGGTTGCCGCTGTCCCCAACACGGTCGCCCTTTGCGGGTCGGTCGATGCGGATGACGCGCGCACCATGGTCCGCCAGCATCATGCAGGCAAACGGTCCGGGACCGATCCCTGCGAATTCGAGTACCGTCAGCCCTTCGAGCGCGCCTGCCATGATCCGTCTCCGCATTTAATCGTTCGATTGAATTCGGATTAAGGTCATGGCGCTCCTCTGTCGAGGACAGAGTTCATGACGGATTGCGCAATGCTCGCTGCTGCAGGATGCCCTCGATCGCGTCCTGCCCGGAATTGTCACCCAATGCAGCGCGTCCCGCAGACAACAGCTTCAGGGCCTGCGGACTGCCAGGGTTCTGCCGCAAGTAGCGGGCGAGAACGCCGTTTGCTTCCACGGGCTTACCAATGGCACGCAAGGCGTAGTCTATTCTCTGCAGTGTCGGCAGGTTGAAGCGAATGACCGCTGCCCGACCGTACTGGTCAAGCGCCCCGGCTTGATCCCCAGCCATGAGCCGGGCATCGCCTGCCAGCAGCCACGCCTCAGCTGCGCCGGGATTGGCAAGCCGGAGACGGTCCGCAACCGACACAGCCTGACCAGCATTGCCGCTCGCGATCAGTCCGCGGATGTAGGGCACGGCGTTCGCCGCAAAGTTTGGCGCATCGCCATACGCCAACGCGAGCACAGGCAATGGCTGATCTGCGGAAATAACCGTCGCAGTGCGTTGGCCAGTTGCTTTCGATCGTTCCCGGTAGGACGCGCCGGCGAGCTTGTTCCCAAGACCCGCCTCGGCATCGCCGGCGAGCACCAGCAGATAAGGCGTGGCAAAGTCCTGCTTCGCCCAGGCAGACGCAATCTCGCTCGCCTGCTGATGAAGGCCCTGTCGTTCCAGAGCCCGCACCAACAGCATTCGCGCCTGCAGGTTATCGGGCTGCACGCGCAGCAGCCGGTCGAAATGGCCGACGGCAAGGTTGGCGTTGCCGGCGCGATATTCGAGAATGCCGTTGAGCAGCATAGCCGCAGGCATGTCGCGCAAGGCAGTGCCAGTCTGCAGCAGGATCTTGCGGGCCAGATCGGTCTGCCCTGCCCTAGCCGCCAGGACCGCCTGAAGATAGAGCGCGCGGACGTTGCCGGGATCGACCTTGGCCAGCTTGCGGCAGACGACCAGCATGGCTCGGTATTGCCCCATGTCGCCAAGCGTTGCAGCATATTCGCCCAGCAGCCCCACGTCATTGGGCGCAGCGCGAAGCCCTGCCTCGAACCAGGGTAATGCAGCCTGCAGGCCAAACTGTTCGCGTATCAGCAACCCCCGCAATTCAAGCGCGCGTGGGTCTTGGGGCGCCAACTCTACCGCACGCTCTGCCGCCTCGATCGCCTGGGCCTGCTCGCCGCCGCTGAAACGCAGCCGTGCAATGTCGACCCACAACGAAGCATTGTCCGGCGAGAGGCGATAGGACTGGTCCAGCGCCTGCCCGGCCGCTGCCAGCCGGCCGTCCATTAGCTCGATGCGTCCGCGCAGTTGCCAGCCATGCGCAGCGCTTTCGGCCCGGAAGTCACCGCCGTAAAGCACCTTGCGCGCCTCGCGCCGGTCCCCTTGCAGGAGCAGTGCCTCGCCGAGTTCCGCCCGCACGTCGTCGGCCGACGCTCCCTGCCGCATCGCCGCCCGCAACGGCGCCTCGGCTGCGATGCCGTCGCGCTTCGCGATGGCATCGCGCGCCTTGGCGAGCAGGTCCGCTGGCACGTCGCCCCGCACCGGTCCGCCAAGGACCAGTGCAATCAGCGCGGCTGCGGTGAACCTAGTTATGGAGATCGTATTGCTTGAGCAGGTCATAAAGCGTGGGCCTGCTGATCCCCAGAAGGCGCGCCGTGCTGGAGATGTTGCCCTCGCTTCGCGCAAGGGCATGGCGAATGACCTTGCGATCGGTCACTTCACGCGCAGTCTTGAGATTGAGAGGCGAGGCTTCCTGCGACTCGCCGGTCGGCAGATCGAGGTCGGCTGCAGAGACCAACTTACCGTCGGCCATGATGACAGCGCGCTTCACCCGGTTCTCAAGCTCGCGCACGTTGCCCGGCCAGTTCCACCCGTCGATGGCGGCCAGCGCATCGGGCGCGAAGCCCTTGACCGAAGGATTCATCTCCTTTGCAAAGCGCAGCAGGAATGACTTGGCGAGAAGCGTCGCATCGCCCGGACGCTCGGCCAGCCCCGGAATGCGCACGACGATCTCGGCCAGGCGATAGTAAAGGTCCTCGCGGAAGCGGCCGTCAGCTATCATTGCCTCGAGGTTCTGGTGCGTTGCGCAGACGATGCGCGTGTCGACCTCGATCGACCGTCGCCCACCGATCCGCTCGATGGTTCGCTCCTGCAGGAAGCGAAGCAGCTTCACCTGCAACTGCAGCGGGATGTCGCCGACCTCGTCGAGGAACAGCGTGCCGCCGCTCGCCAGTTCGATCTTGCCCTCGGTCGTCTTTACCGCGCCGGTGAACGCACCCTTTTCATGCCCGAACAGTTCGCTTTCCAGCAGGTTTTCGGGGATGGCCGCGCAATTGATCGCGACGAATGCGCCCTGTGCCCGGCCCGAACAATCGTGCAGTCCGCGCGCCAGAAGCTCCTTGCCGGTACCGCTGGCTCCCAGCAGCATGACCGAGACATTGGTGTTGGCCACGCGCTCGATCGTACGCGCCACCTTGATCATCTCCGGTGCAGCCGTGATCATGCGGCCAAGCACCTTGTTGTCCGACGAGGCCCGCGTCGCCAGGACACGGTTTTCCGCTTCGATCTGGGACAAATGCAGCGCGCGCCGCACGATCAGGCCCAGCGCGTCGATGTCCACTGGCTTCTGGTAGAAATCGTAGGCGCCCTTCTCGATTGCCTTCAGGGCCGATTCCCGCGCACCGTGCCCGCTGGCGACAATCACCTTGGTCTGGGGACGTAGCGCCATGATGTCGTCGAGCACGGCAAACCCCTCGGTCGTTCCATCCGGATCGGGCGGAAGGCCGAGATCGAGGGTCACGACAGCGGGCTCTTCCGACCTAAGCAGCGTCAACGCCGTTGCCCGGTCGCCCGCGATGACGACCTCGAAGTCCTCGTAGGCCCATTTGAGCTGAGCCTGCAGACCCGGATCGTCCTCGACGATCAGCAGCACCGGCCGCTGTCCGGACTTTGCGTCACCCATCATGCCACCTTTTTCCCATGGGGGGTGCTTTCCCCCTCTATCGAACTGATCAACCCTTGCGCTGCCGCCAGCGGCAGGCGCACCGTAAAGCGGCTGCCCAGCCCTTCGCGGCTTTCAACCTCAAGCTTGCCGCGCATTGCCCGCACCATCTCGCGCGCTTCGTAGGCTCCGATGCCGAACCCGCCTTGCTTGGTCGATACGAATGGCCGGAACAGCCGATTGCGGATGAATTCAGCGCTCATTCCGCAACCGGTGTCGATGACTTCTATCGTGCCGTAGAGCCCGTCGACGTTGCATTGCAGGAAAACTGCCATGCCCTCGGCGCTGGCGTCGATCGCGTTCTGCACCAGATGCAGGACCACCTGCTCGAGAACTTCACGGTTGGCCAGGACACGGCACGGCGCATCATGCGTGACGTGGACCTGCAACTGCCCCGGCGCATTGTAGCGATTGGCCACTGCGCGGATCACTTCGCTCGCATCGATGTCTTCGACGCGCTCTGCAGCATTGCCACCATAGCGCGAAAGCCTGGCCAGGAGAGCGTTGAGCTTGTCAGCGGAATTGCGCAGCGTAATCAGCATGTCCGCCCGGAATGTCGGATTTTCGGCGTGCTTCTCGGCATTGCGCGATAGCAGGCTCAACTGGCTGGCAAGGTTCTTGATGTCATGCATGACAAACGCCATGCGACGGTTGAATTCCTCAAACCTGCTCGCCTCGAGCAGTGCCGACTGGCCCGCATGCTCGGCGAGGTAGCTGGCCAGCTGCATGCCGACGACGCGCAGCAGGTCGAAATCCTCCCAATCAAGCTTTCGCGCCACTTGCGGGCGCCCGAGCACCACCAGACCGACGAGACGATCAAAGTGAAGCAGCGGCACCAGAGCCCAGGCGGAATGCTCTTCCACCAGCCACTGGGGCACGGCAGCATCCTCGCCCTGATGGTTCACGCCGGCACGCAGTTCGTCGAGGTCGACAATGAACCCACGTTTCTCGAAAAAGGCGACCCGGTCGATCGACAGCGCCTCGGCAGGAACGTCGGCAGTCGGCCATTGCCAGCGCGCGGAAAGCACCATCTCGCCATTCTCGCCCTGGCACAGAAGCAGGCCCGCTGAACTGTCGGTGATGTCGGCGACCGCCTGGACCACGCGCTCATGCAATGACGGCGCATGCGTGCCACCGCGGCCGATCGTTCGGGTGAAGCGCAGCCACTCCGAGCGATAGTCGTAGCGGTGCTGGAAGAAGTGCTTGGCGAGCATGACCTTCATCCAGCCACGCAGGCGCCCCGAGGGCAGAATGGCCAGCACGAGCACGCTGGTCACGAACACGAAGCCCAGCTGCGCAAGCTGCCCGGCGTCGCCGCCGAGCCAGGTCAGCGATTGGGCTGCGCCAACCATCAGGATCATGTAGGCGCCGATCACCAGCAGCGAGAGCGACTGGAACGCCACCGCGCGCGACGGTGAGAAGCGCAGCGCCGACCGTCCTCGCACCGCACCAATGGCAAGCAACAGGGCGACGCCGATCTGCGCCACGCCGCGCATGGCTTCGAGTTCGACCGGCAAGGTCCGCGCGAGATAAGCAATCGTGTAAAGGTTGAGGTCGTATCCCCAAACCGTTGCCATCGCGATGCAGCTCCAGCGCAGCGCCACGCGCTGTTGCGCCATGGCCCCGGCATAGAGGTTATGCACCAGCACCAGCGCGCCCGTTGCAACCAGCAGCCGGAACAGCATCGAGATCTGGAAGATCATTGCCTGCGCCGCAGCGTTGCCGCCATAACGCACGTTCAGCATGAGCAGGATGAACTGCAGTGTTTCGACGAAGATCAGCGCCGCCATGACCGGCCTGATCGGCGCCACGCTCGTATGGCGCCCATCGCGGGAAAACAGTACGAACGCGAGGCTGAGCCAGGCGAAAGTGCGGAAGCTTTCGAATACCTGCGCGACCAGCGTCGCATATCCGGTCCCTGCGACCACAAGCGCCCAGGCACCACTCACGATAAAGGCACCAAGCTCGGCCCGGGCAGACCCCTCCTGCGCGTTACGCCGGCGCTCCCAGCGCCAGCCTGTCAGCATCAGGAAGCAGAACGCGGCAATGAGAAATGCCCATTGCCCGAAGCCCTGCCATGACAAGGGGGTCTGCATCACGGCGCCTCCTTACCTAGCGCCCTCGTGCCAGAGCACGACGCGCAGAGTCTGAAGAAGGATCAGCAGGTCCAGGAAAGGGGTGTAGTTCTTGGCGTAGTAAAGGTCGTACTCGAGCTTGTGCCGCGAATCCTCGATCGATGCACCATAGGGATAATTGATCTGCGCCCAGCCCGTGATGCCGGGCTTCACCATATGTCGCTCGGCGTAATACGGCAGCTTTTCCTCAAGATCCGATACGAACTCGGGCCTCTCGGGACGGGGGCCGACAAAGCTCATCTCGCCTTTCAATACCGACCATGTCTGTGGCAGTTCATCGATACGGACCTTGCGAATGAAGCGGCCGATCCGGGTCACGCGGGGGTCGTTCTCCTGCGCAAACTGCGCGCCGTTCACCTCGGCATCGGTACGCATCGAGCGCAGTTTGATCACATCGAACGGCTCGCCATAGAGGCCGACGCGGCGTTGGCGGAAGAACGCCGGCCCCTTGCTGTCGATCTTCACCAACAACGCAAACAGCACGATCACCGGCAGGGTCAAGACCAGCAGCAGCAAGCTCGCCGTGATATCGAAGATACGCTTTGCCGCACTCGACAGCGCGCGGCCCGACGAAAACCCGTCCGAGAAGATCAGCCAGCTGGGGTTGACCGTGTCGAGATCGACCCTGCCCGTCTCGCGTTCCATGAACGTCGAGAAATCGTTGACGTGCACCCCCGTGGTCTTGATCCGCAGCAGATCCTTCAGCGGCAGCGCATTTCGGCGCTCTTCCAGCGCCAGCACGACTTCGCTTACACCCAGATTCTCCACATAGCGCGTGAGGTTGTTGATCGCGTCGCGGTGTATCGCTTCCTCGACAACCGGTGCGGCACTGCTCATGCCGATGTACCCGACAATGGCGAAGCCTGCCTCGGGCCGCTCGCCCAGCTTGCGCAGGCGATCCGCTCGCGCTCCGGCGCCCAGCACCAGCACGCGCCGACGGAATGCCGATGTCCCGAGAAGTCCTCCCAGCAGCAGACGGATCAGGACCAGGAAGGCCATGGCGATGAACATTGCGTAGAACAGGTTCGATCGCCACAGCGTGCGCCCCGGCAGCATGAAGTAGACGACGGAAAGGGCTATGATCCCGAGGCTCACCGCCACCAGCAGGCGGGCCGTAGCGTAGCGCATCGAACGCAGCGCGTCCGAGCCATAGACACCGACTGCGATCATCGCGGTCTGCACCAGCACCGCAAACAGCAGCAATGGCGTCAACCGCATGGGCACCATGCCCGGGTCGATGCCGATCTGGTGCGCGCGAAGTTGCCACCCCAGTTCGCCGGCGCCGATCAACAGGACAAAGTCCAGCAAGCCCAGCAGCAGGACGGAATGCGGTATGTAATGCTTGAACAGGCGGATCATTTGCCCGGCACTCGTCACCCCACTCGGGCACGGAATGGCCCAGTGGGGCGGTCTTACACCGCAAAGGGTAAAGCGTCGGTTACTCTGACACCGGCAAGCTCATAATCCGGAGTTCACATCTATCTGAAATATATAGAGAAAACTCCGCCCACAAAAACAATCTGTCGGCGGAGTTTACATTCTTGGCTGATCCGAGCGGATCTATTTGCCGTCGGCAACGTCCTTCGCCGCGTCTCCAATGTCCTTGGCCGCGCTCCCTACGTTATCGGCGGCACGCTCGATCGCAGTGTCGCGGCTCGCGCGACTGTCCGCCATCTGCATGATGAAATAGCCACCCACGACCAGCGCGATCAAAAGGATAATGGCAACCAGCCAGCCACTGCCGCCGCTGCGCGGGCGTTCGTCATAGACTGTCGTATGCGTGTGTGCGGTCCCGTCAGGTTCACGCACTTCTACCGTACGTTGCTCGACCATGGTTTCGTCCCTTCTGATGAAGCTTTTCCGTCCAACGCGCAGGCAAACATGACGTTCCTTTCATCCACATCCGCGCCTTCTCGCCAAAGCCTCTGGTTCGCGACGCGCTGGCGTGCCAATGTGCCTCAATGCGGCAGAAGGAACTGCGTCTCGCCCTCATCTGCTACGGCGGCATCAGCCTTGCCGTGTACATGCATGGAGTAACGAAGGAACTCTGGCACGCCACGCGCGCAAGCCGGGCATTCCACTGCCCGCATGAACCGAGCCCCGGTGGTGTCGAGGCGGTTTACCTGAGATTGTTCGAAGAGATTGCCCTGACCCGTGATCTGCGGCTGCGTCTTCTGCCCGATATCGTCTCCGGGGCCAGTGCCGGCGGGATAAACGGCGTGTTTCTCGCGCAGGCCATTGCCACGGGGCAAAGCCTGGAGCCTCTCACGGCAATGTGGCTTGAACGCGCCGATATCGACGTCCTGCTCGATCCCGACGCAAAGCCGTGGAGCCGGTTCGCCAAGTTCTGGGCGCAACCTCTTGTCTGGTTCGTGCTGAAGCGGCCGGGAAATGTCGTCAGCAGTACTGTCGCGCCCGAAACGCGCTCCGAAGTGCGCCGCAAGGTCTCACGCCTGATCCGTGCGCGCTGGTTCGCTCCGCCTTTCAGTGGCATCGGCTTTTCCCGAATGATCGCCGATGCGCTCGACGCCATGGCAGCCACGCCGATGGGCGATCCGCTTTTGCCCGAAGGCCATCCCATGGACCTGCTGGTAACGGCGACCGACTTCAACGGCCATCTCGAAGAACTGCGCCTAAACAGCCCCGAAACGGTGGTCGAGAGCGAGCACCGCCTCTCGATAGGTTTCCGTCGATCGACCAGCAGGCATGGCAATCGGGACCTCGCACCATGCCCCGAACTGGTGCTTGCCGCCCGATCGACAGCCAGTTTCCCTGGTGCATTTCCGCCCCTAGTCATCGATGAGATCGATCAGCTCGTCGCCGAACGTGGCGCCACTTGGCCGGGACGCTCGCAGTTTCTCCAGCGCATCATGCCCAGCCATTGGAAGCGTGGCGACCTTGGCAGCGTGGCGCTCGTCGATGGCGCGGTGCTCGTCAATCGTCCCTTCGCGCAAGCCATCGGCGTCCTTCGTGACAGACCCGCGCGTCGTGAGGTCGATCGACGCTTCGTCTATGTCGACCCCAGTCCCGATCACATGCGCATCGCGCCGAAGGGCGGGCGCACGATCGGCTTCTTTTCGGCCATCTTCGGCTCGCTATCCTCGATCCCGCGCGAACAGCCGATCCGCGACAACCTGGAATCGCTCGAGCGGCAATCACGACAACGGCAACGCCTTAGAACCATCGTCGATGCCCTTCGCCCCGAGATCGAGGAGACCGTTGAAGGGCTATTCGGCCGAACCCTGTTTTTCGATCACCCCAACCAGCGACGGCTCACCGCATGGCGCAACAAGGCCCAGCAAGCTGCTGCCGAGCGTGCGGGATATGCCTTCCACGGCTATGCGCAAACCAAGCTGGCCGGAATCGTCACCGATCTTGCGGCGCTGATCCACGAAGCCGCGCCAGCTGCAGCCTCGCTTGACAAGGTCGAGGCGGCCTTGTGGGATCACCTTGCCAGTACGGGGCTCGACCGCCTGTCGGCCTTGCGGGGGGGCGCAACCGACAAGGCCATTGTCTTCTTCCGCACCCACGATCTTTCTTTTCGTATCCGCCGCCTCAAGCTGCTCGCCCGCCGCCTGACGCACGATTGGGAGGAAGGTGAGAACGTCAGCATTACCGACCGCGAGGCCGCGCGAGATGCTGTCTACCGTGCCCAGGCGCTCTACCAGGGTCGAGAGACTTTCGAGGGTCTCGGCCCGGGCTTTGCCGAAACAGCTGCCTTGGCCACGGTCGATCCCGGCGCGGTTCTCAACGCAATCGCCACGCGGCGCGATCTCGTCGGGCTGGACCTGCAGGTCGATTCCATGCTCGTGGCCGCACTTGAAAAGATGGACAAGTCGCTGCGCCGCCGCTTCCTCCACGCCTATCTGGGCTTTCCGTTCTACGACACCGCCACTCTGCCCCTGCTGCAGGGTGAGGGGATGGGCGAGTTCGATCCGGTAAAGGTCGATCGCATTTCACCAGATGATGCCACGTCCATCCGCAAGGGCGGCACGTTCGCGTGTCTGCGCGGGGTCGAATTCTTCAACTTTGGCGCGTTCTTCAGCCGCGCCTACCGCGAGAACGACTATCTGTGGGGCCGCCTCCACGGCGCCGAGCGCGTGATCGACCTGATCTGCTCCACGGTGGAGAACCCGCTACCAGGCGAAGTGATCGCAGCCTTCAAGCGCGACGCCTTCCTGGCGATTCTGGAGGAGGAGCAGGGGCGGTTGATGGCCGAGCCGGGACTGGTGGACCGTGTCCGCACCGAAGTCGTTGCCGCATTTCAGTGAGCTGAACTGCGGCCCCGCGCAGGCGGGGGCCTCATTCGGTTCAAGCAGCCGGTCAGTAACACCACCCAGGTCCCCGCCTGCGCGGGGACGCGGCAAGCTTACTCCGTCAGATCCGTCCAGGCATCCTTGATGCGCTCGAAGAAGCCCTTCGATTGCGGGCATTCCTCACCGGTCTCGGTCGCCTGGAACTCGCGGAGAATTTCCTTCTGGCGCGCCGAAAGCTTGGTCGGGGTCTCGACGTGGATCTCGACGACAAGATCGCCGATGCCGCGGCCCTGCAGCACGGGCATCCCGCCGCCACGTTTGCGCAACTGCTTGCCCGACTGGATGCCGGCCGGAATTTCAATCGTGTGGACCTTGCCGTCGAGGCCCGGAATCTCGATCTCGCCGCCCAGCGCCGCGGTCGTGAAGCTGATCGGGCAGCGCGTCAGCAGCGTCGTGCCCTCGCGCTCGAACACTTTGTGGCGCTGGATATGCAGGAACAGGTAGAGGTCGCCCGGAGGCGCGCCGAACGGCCCGGCCTCGCCCTTGCCAGCGAGCCTGATCCGCGTGCCAGTGTCGACACCCGCCGGGATGTTGACCTGCAGCCGCTGCTCGGCATCGACGCGGCCTTCGCCACGACAGGCCTTGCACGGACTTTCGATCACTTCGCCCCGGCCGTGGCAGTTCGGGCAGGCCCGCTCGACCATGAAGAAGCCCTGCTGCGCCCGCACCTTGCCGTGTCCGCCACACAGGTTGCAGCGCCGCGCCGAAGTCCCCGGCGTCGCGCCCGAACCGCTGCAAGGCTCGCACTTCTGCGAAACCTCCACCGCGATTTCGGTTTCCTTACCGTGGAACGCGTCCTCGAGGCTGATCTCAAGATCATAGCGCAAGTCAGCCCCGCGCCGCGCCTGCTGGCGGCCTCCGCCACCGAATGCCCCCCCGAAGATCGTCTCGAAGATATCGCCGATATCGCCGAAGTCACCACCGCCGCCCTGCTGGAACGCGGCATGGCCATAGCGATCATATGCCGCCCGCTTCTGCGGGTCGGACAGGCAGGCGTAGGCTTCGTTGATCTGCTTGAACTTGGCCTCGCTCTCGGCACAGCCCGGATTCTTGTCCGGGTGGAACTTCATGGCGAGTTTTCGGTATGCAGACTTGAGGACCTTCTCGTCCGCAGTCCGCTCAACTTCGAGCAATTCGTAGAAATCGATCTCGGCCGACATTGCGCTTCCCTAACGCGAAGACCCGCCGCCAGCGCATTCGCGCGAGCGGCGGGCCGGTTTCATCGCAACATCACTTGTTGTCGTCGACTTCCGAGAACTCGGCGTCGACCGCGTCGTCATCAGCCTTCGGAGCCTCGGCGCCCGGAGAAGCCGCAGCAGCCTGCTCCTTCTCGTAGATCGCCTGGCCCATCTTCATGGCCTTTTCAGTGAGCGCCTGGGTCTTGGCGGTCATCTCTTCCGAGTTACCACTTTCGACAGCCGTCTTGGCCTCGGCGATGGCGGCTTCGATCTCTGCCTTCAGCGATGCGTCGATCTTGTCGCCGTTCTCTTCAAGCTGGCGCTCGGTCGCGTGGATGAGGCTTTCGGCGTTGTTCTTGGCTTCCGCCTCGGCACGACGCTTCTTGTCCTCTTCGGCGAACTTCTCGGCATCGCGGACCATCTGGTCGATGTCCGCATCCGACAGACCACCAGACGCCTGAATGCGGATCTGCTGCTCCTTGCCGGTGCCCTTGTCCTTCGCGCTCACGTTCACGATGCCGTTGGCGTCGATGTCGAACGTCACCTCGATCTGCGGCACGCCGCGCCGGGCTGGCGGAATGCCGACGAGGTCGAACTGGCCGAGGAGCTTGTTGTCCTGCGCCATTTCCCGCTCGCCCTGGAAGACCCGGATCGTCACCGCCTGCTGATTGTCCTCGGCAGTCGAATAGACCTGGCTCTTCTTGGTCGGGATCGTGGTGTTGCGGTCGATCATCTTGGTCATGATGCCGCCCAGCGTCTCGATACCCAGCGAAAGCGGGGTCACGTCGAGCAGCAGCACGTCCTTGACGTCACCCTGCAGAACGCCAGCCTGGATTGCGGCACCCATGGCGACGACTTCGTCCGGGTTCACGCCGGTGTGCGGATCCTTGCCGAAGAAGTCCTTCACCACTTCGCGGACCTTGGGCATGCGGGTCATGCCGCCGACGAGAACGACGTCATCGATGTCCTTGGCCGAAAGACCGGCGTCAGCCAGAGCCTTCTTGCAGGGGTCGAGCGTGCGCTGGATCAGGCCTGCGACCAGCTTTTCAAGATCGGCGCGGGTGATCGTCTCCACCAGATGGAGCGGGGTGGTGCTGCCACCTTCCATGCGGGCGGTGATGAACGGCAGGTTGATTTCGGTCGTCTGGGCAGACGACAGCTCGATCTTGGCCTTTTCCGCGGCTTCCTTCAGGCGCTGCAGGGCAAGCTTGTCGCCGCGCAGGTCCATGTTTTCCTTCGACTTGAACTTGTCGGCAAGAAATTCCACCAGCGCCGTATCGAAGTCCTCACCACCCAGGAAGGTGTCGCCATTGGTCGACTTCACTTCGAACACGCCATCGCCGATCTCGAGGATCGAGATGTCGAAGGTGCCGCCACCGAGGTCATAGACCGCGATCGTCTTGCCGTCCTGCTTGTCGAGGCCATAGGCCAGCGCCGCAGCCGTCGGCTCGTTGATGATGCGCAGCACTTCGAGACCCGCAATCTGCCCGGCGTCCTTAGTCGCCTGGCGCTGCGCATCGTTGAAGTAAGCCGGCACGGTGATCACCGCCTGCGTCACGGTCTCGCCGAGATAGGCCTCGGCGGTTTCCTTCATCTTCTGCAGGGTGAAGGCCGAGATCTGCGACGGGCTGTAGTCCTGGCCACCGGCCTTGACCCAGGCATCGCCGTTCTTGCCCTTGGTGATGGTGTAGGGGACGAGTTCCGTGTCCTTCTGGGTCAGCGGATCGTCAAAGCGGCGGCCGATCAGGCGCTTCACCGCGAAAATCGTGTTGTCGGGGTTGGTCACCGCCTGGCGCTTGGCCGGCTGGCCGATCAGGCGCTCGCCATCCTTGGTGAATGCGACGATCGACGGCGTGGTGCGCGCACCTTCCGAGTTTTCAATGACCTTGGGCGTGCCCCCGTCCATAACAGCAACGCAGCTGTTGGTCGTGCCAAGGTCGATGCCGATAACTTTAGCCATGAGTTCCCCAGTTCCTTCCATTCAAGACACCGCGTGGGAAAGCGATCCCCCTGCCGGGCAGACCGCCATGTGCGGCTCGATTGTCCGCGATATAGGTGCGCTTCTTCTTGGCACAAGGCCCCCACGCGCTTACCTCGGGACACATATTGGCAACAGGAGTCGCCCTTCATGCGCAAGCTTGCAATCATTGGACTTTCCGCCCTCGCCCTGTCGCTCGGCGCCTGCGGCCAGAAGGCAGAAGATCCGACGGATCAGGCCAGCAGCAGCGCCGCAGCCGGTCCCGAAAGCGCACCCGGCGTCACGGTGACCGACGCGATGGTCCGCCTGCCCGCAGTGCCGGGCACGCCGGGCGCTGCCTACTTCACCGTCTCGCAGGGCAGTGGACCCCCGCGCAAGATCGCCTCGGTCTATGTCGAAGGCGCGCAGCGCGCCGAGATGCACGAAACCGTCACGAAGAACGGCATCTCCTCAATGCAGCAGGTCAAGGACGTGCCGATCGAAGCGGGCAAGAGCGCGGAGTTCAAGCCGGGCGGTCTCCACGTAATGCTGTTTGACGTGGCTGACACGCTCAAGGCCGGAACCACCACGGAACTCACGATCACGCTCGACAATGGCGACAAGGTGAGCGTTCCCGCCAGGGTCGAAGCGCTCGGCGGTGGCAGCGACGCCGACGCGATGGAAGGCATGGACCATTCCGGCCACGACATGAGCAAGATGTGAGAAAAGCCGACGCTCCCTGCCCGCCTGGCGGGGAGCGCCGCCTCACGCCAGGCGAATGCGCGCTGGTTTTCGAAGTGTTTGGCGCCGCCGTAGACACCCGACCCGTCCGCATCCGCCGCCGCCGCTGGTTTCCCTTCCAGCCGAAAGCCACGGTCATGGCCCCGATGGGGCACCTCCACTTCGCTGCCGCCAGCCCGCACTACGAGCACGACTTCGCAGATGCACCGCTTCCGGCCCAAGGGCTGTTCATCCATGAAATGGTCCACGTCTGGCAGGCCCAGACACGCGGCCGATGGTGGCTCCCGCTGATGCGCCACCCGTTCTGTCGCTACAGCTACACCTATGATCCCGGCCGACCGTTCGACCGCTACGGCATCGAACAGCAGGCTGAGCTTGTCCGCCACTGGTTCATGGCAAGACGGGGCGCACCGTCACCGGCCGCCCCGCCATTGCAAGCGCTCGACGCGCTTGTTCCGTTCAATCCAGCCTGATCAGCAGCGCACTTCGTATTCCCGGCCATAGCGATCGACCTGATAGCAGCGATTGTCACGCTTGCGGATCTGCGAACCGCCAACCGCGCCAACCGCGCCACCGATGGCCGCACCCTGCACAACGTCGCCGCCAGTCGCTGCGCCGATTCCTGCACCAACCGCGGCGCCCACAGCAGCACCCTCGCCTGCATAGTTCCTCGCGCAGCCGCCCAAAGTGACGGCCGAACCCATGATAAGCGAAGCAATGATGATCTTGCGCATAATATATCTCCGTTTCCCGGAGACGACGCGCCGACCTTCTTCGCGTTCCATGCCTTGCGATGAAGCGTTTTATCCAGCGTTTCTCCTGCCGAAACCGCGAAAGCCTGTTGAGGACAGTCGGCATGCGAACAGGCAAGATGGCCGGCAGCAGGAGATCTGACCGCCATGCCTCATGCCGTTGACCATCGCGCCATCCTTGCCCGCTTCGCCCCCACGCGCGGTGGTGATGGCAAAATCTTCCAAGATATCGAACCCGCGCGGCTCGCCCATATCGTGGTCGACATGCAGAACGGCTTCATGGAGGAAGGCGCGCCGGTAGAAGTGCCGATGGCCCGCACCATCGTCGACAATATCAACCGCATCAGCGCCGCAATTCGTGCCAGCGGCGGCCACAACGTGTTTCTCCGCTACACCACACCGCCCGATGACGGCCCGAGCTGGTCGAATTTCATGGTTCGCATGGGGAGCAAGGCGCAAGGGCATCAGGAGGCCTTCACCCCCGGCGCGCATCACTGGCAGCTCTGGCCAGCGCTCGAAGTAGCCGCGAACGATACGGTGATCGACAAGCACCGCTTCAGCGGTTTCACGCCCGGAACCTGCATGCTCCACGCCGTCCTGCAGGATCGCGGCATAGATACGGTGCTGATTACGGGCACCCTCACCAACTGCTGCTGCGAAAGCACTGCCCGCGATGCGATGCAGCACAACTACCGCGTGCTGATGGCGGGCGATGCCATGGCCGCACTGTCAGACGAGGAACACGCTGCGACGCTCCACAACATGGCCTTCGTATTCGCCGATCTCTATTCGACGGATGAAATTGTCGGATTGCTCGGAGGGTAAAAAGCTCTGCGCTCCCACGAAGGCGGGGGCCTCGGTGGTTTCACGAACCATCAAAGCAAACCAGCTGAGGTCCCCGTCTCCGCGGGGACGCATCAGCGTGTGATAAAATCAGTCCGGCTTCTTGGCCACTGCCACCATTGCCGGTCGCAGCAGACGGTCCTTGATCATGTAGCCTGCCTGCAGCTCCGAGATCACCGTGCCCGGTTCGGCATCGGCCGAGGGCATTTCGATCATCGCCTGGTGCTGGTGTGGATCGAGCGGGAGGCCCATTGCGGCGATGCGGGTGATGCCGTGGCTGCCGAACACCTTCTCGATCTCGCGCCCCGTGGCTTCAAGCCCGGCGACGAGGTTCTTGAACTTCTCGTCCTCGCGCAGGTCAGCCGGGATCGATTCCAGGGCGCGCGCCAGATTGTCCGCTACCGAAAGGATATCGCGGGCAAAGCCGGTCGCGGCATAGGCGCGGGCGTCGGCGATGTCCTTCTCCATGCGACGGCGCACGTTCTGCGTTTCGGCCTTGGCATAGAGCACGTCCTGCTTGGCCGCCTCAAGCTCCTCGCGCAGCCTGGCCGCTTCATCGCCTGATGAGGAATCCTTGGCGGAAGACTGGTCGATCATGTCCTCGGGCACACCCTCCAGTTCCGCCTCGACTTCAGCGTCAGTGGGGCGCGTCTCGTTATCGCTCATTTTCTCGAAAATCCGTCTTGTCCGATGAATCTGCCCAGCGTCTGGGCGGTGAAATCAACCATGGGGACGACGCGCGCATAATTCAACCGCGTTGGGCCGATCACGCCGACCACGCCGACCACCCGCCCCTCGCTGTCGCGCCATGGTGAGGCAATGACCGACGACCCCGAAAGCGAGAACAGGCGGTTCTCGCTCCCGATGAAAATCCGCGTCGCCTGCGCCTCGCGCGCGGCATCCAGCACCCGCGCGATCGCCTCGGCGCTCTCCAGTTCCTCAAGTAGCTGGCGGACGCGTTCGATATCGCTCAGCGCCGCTTCGTCGAGCAGGTTGGCCTGCCCGCGCACGACCATCACCGGTCGCGCCGCGGCATCCTGCGTCCACACCACCAGCCCGCGCTGCACCAGATCGGCACTGGCCGCATCCAGCGCCGAACGTCCCCCATCGATCTCCGCTCGCACCACGCCAGACGCTTCGCCAAGCGTGCGACCCTGCAACCGGCTCGTCAGATAATTGCCAGCCTGCTCAAGCACCGCAGCACCCACCGGCTCGGGCAAGTCTATCACCCGGTTCTCGATCCCGCCGTCCTCGCTGACCAGCACGGCGAGCGCCCGCACGGGCGAGAGCGGCACGAACGAAATCTGCACCAGCCGGGGCTCGCGCTTGGGCACCATCACCACCGCCGCCCCCGCTGACAGTTCGGACAGCGCCGAGCTGGCCGCTGCCAGTGCATTCTCGATGGTTCCGCCATGAGCGAGCCCGCGCTCGATCTGCGCCCGCTCGGCCACGGTGGGCTCGGCCACCTGCATGATGCCGTCGACGAAGAGCCTCAGGCCCACCTCCGTCGGCATCCGTCCTGCACTGGTATGCGGCGCAGCAAGAAGCCCGGCGTCCTGCAGTTCCTGCAATACAGAGCGGATCGAAGCGGGCGACAAGTTCACGCCCCCCGGCCCCGCCAGGGCCTTGGAGCCCATCGGCTGTCCACTGGCGATATAACCCTCCACGACGAGACGGAAAATCTCGCGTGCGCGGTCGGTCAGATCGGAGAGCGTTGGGCCGTGCATGGTGACAATCTAATCCACGCTCTTGCAGGCTCAAGCCCGATGCGCCAGAGGCTGGCCAAACTTTTGAGGGAAAATCCATGCGACCTTCCGGCCGTGCGCCCGATGAAATGCGCCCCATCATCATTGAAACCGCCTTCACCAAGCACGCCGAAGGCTCGGTCCTGATCTGCTTCGGCGATACCAAGGTGCTCGTCACCGCCTCGGTGGAAGAGCGCGTGCCGCCATTCCTTCGCGGCAAGGGCGAAGGTTGGGTTACGGCGGAATACTCGATGCTTCCCCGCGCCACCCACACCCGCGGCAGCCGCGAAGCGGCCAAGGGCAAGCAGTCGGGCCGCACGCAGGAAATCCAGCGCCTGATCGGCCGGAGCTTGCGCGCCGTCACCGATCTCAAGAAGCTGGGCGAGCGCCAGATCACGCTCGACTGCGACGTGATCCAGGCCGACGGCGGCACCCGCACCGCCTCGATCTCCGGCGCTTGGGTCGCCCTGCGTCTCGCCGTACAGAAGCTGCTTGATAGCGGCGCGATCAAGGAAGACCCGCTGACCGAAAAGGTCGCCGCGATCTCCTGCGGCATCGTCAATGGCCAGCCGGTGCTCGACCTTGATTACATTGAAGATTCCTCGGCAGATGCCGACGCCAACTTCGTCCTGATCGAAGGCGGCAAGATCGCCGAGGCGCAGGCCACGGCCGAAGGCGCGACCTACGACGAAGAAGGCCTCCTGCGCCTCCTCCGCCTCGCCCGCATTGGCTGCAACGAGATCTTCGCGGCGCAGGAAAAGGCGGTTCGCGGCTGATGTCTTCGCCCCGTCTCGGCACCGGCAAGCTGGTCATCGCCACGCACAACGCCGGAAAGCTCAAGGAAATTCAGGCCCTTCTCGCGCCCTACGGGATCGAGTGCCTGTCCGCCGGCGCACTCGGCCTGCCGGAGCCTGCCGAGACGGGCACGACCTTCGTCGAGAACGCGCTGATCAAGGCGCGGGCAGCGGCGGAGGCTTCGCAGATCCCCGCCCTCGCCGACGACTCCGGCCTCTGCGTCGACGCCCTCGGAGGAGCACCGGGGGTCTACACCGCGGATTGGGCCGAGGCGGACGTGTTCGAGGGAGGGCCCGGTCGCGACTGGTACATGGCGATGGGCAAGGTTGAGGGAAAGCTCGCGGGAGTTGAGGCTGAGTTCGCGAGAGTTGCGGCAGAGTCCGGGGAGAGTGCCCCAGAGTTGGAAAGAGGCTGCCACTTTGCCTGCGTGCTCGCCATCGCGTGGCCAGACGGCTCCCACGCGGTCTACGAAGGCCGGGCGCATGGCACTCTCACCTGGCCTCCGCGCGGAACAATGGGCTTCGGCTATGACCCGGTGTTCGTGCCCGTGGGCGACACTCGCACCTTCGCAGAACTCGATCCGGCCGAAAAGCACGCGATCAGCCACCGCGCCGACGCCTTCGCCAAGCTGGTAGCGGACCAGTTTTCGGCCTAAGGCTCTGGCCATGGCCCTAGCGCTCTACATCCACTGGCCGTTCTGCCTCGCAAAGTGCCCCTATTGCGACTTCAACAGCCACGTCCGTGATCGGACGGACATGGCGGCTTGGGCCGAGGCGCTGCTGGCGGACATGCGCCATGAAGCGCAGTTGACGCCGGGCCGGAAGCTTACCTCGATCTTCTTCGGCGGGGGCACGCCTTCGCTCATGCCGCCAGCGCTGGTCGAAACGCTGCTGCGTGAGGCACAAGGCCTGTGGGGCTTTGCCCCCGGTATCGAGATCACGCTTGAGGCCAACCCGAGCTCGGTCGAGGCTGCCAATTTCGCTGCGCTGGCAAGCGCTGGGATCAACCGCGTTTCGCTCGGTCTGCAGGCGCTCGACGACAATACGCTGAAGTTTCTCGGCCGACTGCATGGCGTCACGGAGAGCCTTGCCGCGCTGGACCTGGCGCAGTCCCACTTCAGCCGCGTCAGCTTCGATCTGATCTATGCCCGCCCTGAACAGACGCCAGCGCAATGGCAGGCAGAGCTGCAGCGCGCGCTGGCCTTCGGAACCGGCCATCTCAGTCTCTACCAGCTGACCATCGAACCCGGCACCCGCTTCGCCACGCTGGTGCGCGAAGGTCAGCTTACACCACTTGACGACGATCAGGCCGCCGACTTGTTCACGCTCACCCGCGAACTGACCGCCGCTGCCGGCCTCCCCGCCTACGAAACCAGCAACCACGCCCGCACCGGCGAGGAAAGTCGCCATAACCTCACCTATTGGCGCTATCAGGATTATGTCGGCATCGGCCCCGGTGCACATGGGCGCAGGCTCGGCGCGGCGACTGTGCGGCATAAGAAGCCTGAGAACTTCCTGCGCGCGGTAAGCGAGCAGAAGCACGGCATTGCCGAGGAGCGGCATCTCATCCCGTCGGATCAGGCAATGGAAGCGGTGCTGATGGGACTGCGACTGGCCGAGGGTATCGAGCCGATGCCCCTCGCTGCGCGGTTCGGCTTCACTGCGAATGATCTTATCGACCCGGAAAAACGCGATTTCTACGTGCGGCTGGGCCATCTTGCCGAGGACCGCGGACGCCTGAGCGTGACCGAACAGGGCGCGCCGCTGCTTGAAGCCCTGCTCGCGGAACTCGTGCCGGCGGCGCTGGTCAGCGCATGACCACGGCGGACTTTCTCGAGGCTTGGCACAATCACCTGGCTCTCGGCCGCCGTCGCTCACCCCATACCGTGCGCGCCTATACCGCAACCGTCGCGCGTCTGCTTCATGCCTTGCCCGAAGGCCAAAGCTGGTCAACGCTCGCGCGGATCGACGCTACAACCTTGCGCAATCATCTGGCCGAGCGCCGCACCGATGGCCTTGGCAATGTTTCTGCGGCGCGCGAACTTTCGGCGCTCAAGTCCTTCATCGCCTTCGCCCGCGAGCAGGCTGGAGATGCTGACACCAGCCGCCCACGATTGCGCGGCCCGCGCGTAAAGAAGGGCTTGCCGCGCCCCGTCACGCCAGACGAAGCGGTCAATCTTGCCGAAATGGTCGCCGACGATGCGGGGGTACCATGGATCGCCGCGCGCGACCGTGCCGTCCTGCTTCTGCTTTATGGTGCCGGAATGCGCATTGCCGAAGCGCTGGCGCTGCCAGCCTCAACCTTGCCGCTGGGCGAAACTGTCGTGATTACCGGCAAGGGTGGCCGCCAACGCGTCGTTCCCCTGCTGCCGATCGTGCGCGAGGGTGTTTCCGACTATGTGGCGCAATGTCCTTGGCCGCTTGCCAAGGACGAACCGCTGTTTCGCGGCGCGAAGGGCGGTCCCTTGGCGCAGGGCATGGTGCAACGTGCTGTGGCAAGGGCGCGCACCGCGCTGGGTTTGCCGGCCACGGCGACACCGCACGCCCTGCGTCACTCCTTTGCCACGCACCTGCTAAGCGCCGGGGCTGACTTGCGCTCCCTGCAGGAACTGCTCGGCCACGCGAGCCTGTCGTCAACCCAGATCTATACCCGGGTCGATGCGGCAACGCTGCTGGACGTCTACCGGAATGCCCATCCGCGGGCGTGATCACTGTTTGGCAGTGACACTCCGTGGCAATCGCAGCACCGACAGCAACCCGCCGAGGTCTTCACTTTCCCTGAGTTCGACGCTGCCGCCGTAGATTTCTGCAACATCCCGCACGATAGCGAGGCCAAGGCCGGTTCCGGGCTTTCCGGTATCGAGCCTGGCGCCACGATCGAAGATACGCTCGCGGGCTTCTTCGGGAATGCCGATGCCATCGTCCTCGACCCAGATTTCGCAGAACTTCGGATCGGCGGGTGCAGCGTCGATGGTAATGAAGACCGATCCGCCGCCGTACTTGGCCGCATTCTCGATCAAGTTGCCAAGGATCTCGTCGAGGTCCTGACGCTCGATCGATACCTCGGCGGTGCGATTGCCGTCCATGTCGAAGCGCACGTTCGGGTAGAGGCGGACAACAGCCCGTTCCACTGCTTCGGCGCTTTCCCACACCTGGGCGCGTGACATGCCCACCGCGCGGCGACCGACTGCGCGCGCGCGCGCGAGGTGATGGTCGACTTGACGGCGCATGACCGCAGCTTCGCGGATCACCGTATCGGCAAGATCATCAGCCTTGGCGGTTGCCGCATTCATCACCACGGTGAGCGGGGTCTTGAGGGCGTGGGCAAGATTGCCTGCATGGGTGCGCGCCTCTTCGGCCTGGCGCTCGGAGTGTTCGAGCAGGGCGTTGAGTTCGACCACGAGTGGCTGGACTTCGAGGGGCAAGGGTTCGGTGACGCGGCTTGCCCCGCCCTCGCGCATGCGGGCTATCGCCAGCCTCACACGACGCAAGGGGCCAAGACCGTAGAACGTCTGCAGTCCCGCCATGGTGAACAGCCCGAGGCCGAGTGCGAGGAAAGACCAGATCAGGATCGAGCGGATGCGCCGGATCTGTGCGTCGATCTCGCCACGGCTGGCGGCGACCTGAAATTCCCACAGCGTGTTGGCACCCGGCAGGATCACAGAGCGCTTGATGATGCGCAGGCGCTCACCCTCGAACTGGTCGCTGTCGTCGATCTTCGGGTCGACATAGTTCTGATCGGGATCGGTGCGGAGCGAACGGTCCCACAGCGAGCGCGAAGGGAAGTCCTCGTGCCCTTGCCCGGAGATTTGCCAGTAAAGGCCGCTGTTGGGCTCAAGGAAGCGCTGGTCGCCGAGGGGGCGGTTGAAAAACACCTCGCCGTCAGGGCCGATCTCGGCCGAGGCGACCATTGCGGTCAACATGTAGCCAAGCTGCTCGTCGAAATTGCGGGTGACGAGACCGGTCAGCGTCTGGTCGAGCGCCAGACCACCGCCGAGCAGGAGGACACTGATCCAGCCTGCCGCGATGAGCAACATGCGCCGCGCCAGCGAACCGGTATGCGGCGCTGGCTGCGGCGTGTCGTTGCTACCCTTCTCCGGCACCTATTGCCTGCGCAGATTACCCACGTCCGGGTTCAGCCGGATCGTCGAGGCTGTAGCCAAGGCCGCGGATCGTGGTAATCACGTCGGGGCCGAGCTTCTTGCGGATGCGGGTGACGAAGACTTCGATCGTGTTTGAATCGCGGTCGAAATCCTGATCGTAGATGTGTTCGATCAGTTCGGTACGGCTGACGACCTTGCCCTTGTGATGCAGCAGGTAGGACAGGAGCTTGTACTCCTGCGCCGTCAGCTTGACCGGCTCACCGTTGAGCGTGACGCGGCCCGAACGCGTATCGAGACGCACGTCGCCCGCGGTGAGTTCAGACGAGGAATTGCCCGAGGCCCGGCGGATCAGCGCGCGCAGGCGGGCGATCAGTTCCTCGGTCTGGAAGGGCTTGGCCAGGTAGTCATCGGCACCGGCATCGAGGCCGGCGACCTTGTCGGACCAGCTGTCGCGGGCGGTGAGGACGAGGACTGGGAACTTGCGCCCCTCCTTGCGCCACATGCCGAGCACAGTCAGGCCGTCAATCTCGGGCAGGCCAAGGTCGAGGATGACCGCATCATACTCTTCGGTCGAGCCCATGAAGTGCCCGTCTTCGCCATCGACCGAAAGATCGACGGCATAGCCGTTCTGTTCGAGCGTGTTCTTGAGCTGCTTGCCGAGAGTGGGTTCGTCCTCGACGATCAGAATGCGCATCACTTGCCCCTTGCTGCGCGCTTTTGCGGCGCGGTAACCTGAACGGCTAGATGGGGCGTGAAACCTGAACGGTCAAGGAACTGGCGAGAAAGCCTGCGTTCACCCGCTGTTTCGATTAGCGGCTCTCGCCAAGCACCTGCCCTGTGCGGGCATCGACATCCACGAAGACAACGCGACCGTCGCGGATGAACTTCAGGCGATAGACCATCGCCGAAGGATCGTACTCCGGGCCGAGGTACTGCATACCCGGCTTGGTCGGCAGCACGCGGCGTTCGATGTCACGCAGCGAGCGGACGTTGCCGGCGCGAAGATCGCGGCGCGCCTCGTTCTGCTCGTCAGGCCGCTGCTGGGCGTGCGACGTTACGGGCAGGAGGGCCAGCGATGCGGCAAGGAGGGCAATGGCGCGGTTCATGATGTCCGCATGCATAAGCCGAGGGCATTGAACAAGCGGTGAATGCGAAGGCGCGTTATCGTTCAGCGTCGGGCGTTGCGCGAGGGCAACGGTGCGGCTAAGCGGCAGGCCATGGCGGCACCGATACTCAGCTGGGAAGGCCTCGGCCTTGTCCAGGGCAATGGCTGGCTCTTCCAGGATCTCGACATCCATATCCAGCAGCGCGACCGGCTTGCGCTGATCGGGCGCAACGGCGCGGGCAAGACGACGCTGCTCAAGCTGTTGGGCGGACAAGTCGATGCCGACAAGGGCACGCGCTCGATCCAGCCGGGGACGAAGATCGTCACGCTTGAGCAGGACCCGTTCTTCACCGGCTTCGATACGCTGATGGACTTTGCCCTTTCGGGTAAGGACGCCCCGCCCCGGCATGAAGTGGAGTCGATTGCCGGGCAGCTCGGGATCGACATGACCCGCAAGGCCGACAGCGCCAGCGGCGGTGAACGCCGTCGCGCTGCGCTGGCCCGCGCACTGGCGAGCGAGCCGGACCTCCTGCTACTCGACGAACCGACCAACCACCTTGATCTTGCCGCCATCGACTGGCTGGAAGACTGGCTGCAGCGCTATCGCGGGGCGTTCGTGGTCATAAGCCATGACCGCACCTTCCTTGAACGGCTGACCAAGGCGACGCTCTGGCTTGATCGTGGCTCGCTGCGCCGGAAGGATATCGGCTTCGGCGGATACGAGGCGTGGATGGAGCAGGTCTACGCCGAAGAAGCACGCGCCGCCGACAAGCTTGATGCCAAGCTGAAGATCGAGGCGCACTGGCTCGAGCGGGGGGTTACCGCGCGGCGCAAGCGCAACATGGGACGGCTGGAAAAGCTCTACGAGATGCGCGCGCAAAGAGCAGCCATGCTCTCTCCGCAGGGCACTGCGAAGCTGGCCATCGCCAGTGACGATGCCAAGAGCAAGGCAGTGATCGTTGCGGATCACGTCAACAAGTCGTTCGGCGATCGCCCCATCGTCAAGGACTTCACCCTGCGCATCACGCGCAAGGACCGCATCGGCGTGGTCGGCTCGAATGGCGCGGGCAAGACCACTTTGCTCAAGCTGCTGACCGGTGAACTCGAACCGGACAGCGGGACGATCACGCTGGCGAAGACGCTGCAGGGCATCATGATCGATCAGCAGCGCAGCCTGATGGCGCCCGACAAGCGCGTGCGCGACGTGCTGGCCGATGGCAGCGACTGGATCGACGTGCGCGGTGTCCGCAAGCATATCCAGGGCTATCTCAAGGATTTCCTGTTCGATCCGGGGCTCGTCGAAGCACGCATCGGCACGCTTTCTGGCGGTGAGCGTTCGCGCCTGCTGCTGGCACGCGAGTTTGCGCGCTTTTCAAACCTGCTGGTCCTCGACGAGCCGACCAATGACCTCGACCTCGAAACGCTCGATCTCTTGCAGGAAGTGATCTCGGACTACGACGGCACGGTACTGATCGTCAGCCATGATCGTGACTTCCTCGATCGCACAGTGACCATCACGCTGGGAATGGACGGCTCGGGCAAGGTCGACATCGTCGCGGGCGGGTACGCTGATTGGGAGAAGATCCGCAAGCAGAGGCAAGCAGGCAAGCCAGTTGCCCGGTCTGCAGGGGCGGACAAGCCAGAAGCGGCAGTGGCAGCGCCCGTCCAGCCTGCAAAAAAGGGCAAGCTTTCATACAAGGATCAGCGCGATTACGAATTGCTGCCCAAGCGGATCGAGGAACTCGACGCTGCGATTGCACGCGGCGAGGCTCAGCTGGCCGATCCCGATCTCTATGCCAAGGACCCCAGGAAGTTCGATGCTTTGATGGCTGCGCTGGAAAAGGTCCGGGCCGAAAAGGACGCCGCTGAAGAGCGTTGGCTGGAACTGGCGGAGATGGTCGAAGGCTGAGGTCCCGCCGCGCAAAGCCCTTGCTTCGGCCTGCAATTTGTAGGTAAGCAAAAAATCACCGTTACGGTTAAGACGGTCACGAACAGGGGTCGCGCGCATGATTAATCGAATCCGCGATATACGCCGCCAGAAGGGCATGACGCTGGCCGATGTGGCTGCGCGCTGCGATCCGCCGACCACCGCGCAGACGATCGGCAGGCTTGAAACCGGCACGCGCAGCCTGTCGCTGACGTGGATGAACCGCATCGGCGCTGCGCTCGGGGTAGAGCCCCAATTGCTGGTAAAGGCCGAGGAGGATACCCCTACCCACCTCGTTGCCCGGCTTGGACCGAACGGCGCAGAGGCTCTTGCCAAGCCGATGGATGCCATCCTCCCGGTGGCCCTTGACGGTTCTGCCCGCCTCCTCGCGCTGGCCGTTGAGGCAAGCGCTGGCGAGTATCGCGCAGGCGATCAGGTATGGTTGCGCCAGATCGATCCGGGGGACTTTGCCCGCGCCTTCAACCGTGATGTCCTTGCTCCACGCACTGCCGGTCGCTTTGCTTTCGGCCGCTTGATCGATCAGCGTGACGGGCGCGTTGCGCTGCTTCCGCCGGGGCCTGGCCAGAGACAGGTGGTGATCGATCGGCCGGCATGGCTGGGCGTCGCCGAAATGCTCGTGCGCAAACTTTGACGTGAAGCGCCTCCTCTCGATCTCCACGCTTTATCCCGCAACAGGTCGTCCCGGCTTCGGCCGCTTCGTCAGCCGCCAGATGCAAGCCCTGGCCGAACGGGGGGACTGGGACGTGACGGTCGTCAATCCGATCGGCATTCCACCGGTGCCAATTAAGCGCTACGCCACGCTCAAAGGTGTGCCGGAAGTTCAGGAACAGGGCGCGGTGACAATCCATCACCCGCGTTTTCTCCTGATTCCCGGTCTATCCGGACCGATCAACCCGGCGCTGATTGCCCACGCGATCCTGCCGCTGGCAAAACGGCTTCATGCCGAGCGGCCGTTCGACATGATCGATGCGCAGTTCTTCTATCCTGACGGACCTGCCGCGGCCAAGGTCGCGCGCGCGCTTGAAGTGCCGCTGGCAATAAAGGCGCGCGGTTCGGACATCCACCTGTGGGGTCAGCGGTCATGGCCGCGCCACCAGATGATCGAAGCCGCGCGCCAATCGGCCCTTCTGCTTTCCGTTTCCCAAGCGCTGGCAAACGACATGATAGCGCTGGGCATGCCCGCTGACCGTATCAGAGTGCATTACACCGGACTCGATCGATCGCGCTTCCGCCCGCTGGAGCGTCAGGCAGCGCGGCAGCTGGTGTCGGCCTTGCCGTCGCTTCAGATCTGGCCTGAGGGCCGTCTGCTGCTGTGCGTTGGCGCGTTGATTGCGATCAAGGGGCAGGCGCTGGCAATCCGCGCGATGACGCTGCTGCCGGACGACGTCCGGCTCGCCATTGCAGGGGTGACTACACGAAAGTGACGTATCTGCACGCTAAGGGCGAACAAATCCGGTACGATGCCAGCAGATGCTATTCGCAGGCTTTCCTGCCCCTTTTATGTGGTGCCGCCCTACGGGCGCCGATATGGGAGGGCGGCAATCCGATTGACCAACGATCGAGGTAGAACCCTGCTCGCCAAATATGTGAGCTGGTTGCCCATCCCCGGTATGGCGAAGGATTGCCGATAAACCAGAGCGTGGACTGCATGGGCCGCGCACCGGTCAACGTCCATCAAACCCAACCTCCCCCACTTCAAATCGCTGAGGGCAGCCATGTCTGTGTCGATTCCACCGGGTGCAAAAGATCCAACACTCACTCCCGTCCCGGCAAGCTCCACGGAAAGCGCTCGCATGAGGGTGCTCACATAGGCTTTCGACGCGCCGTAGACCGCTTGGAAGGGCACGGATGTTTCGCCCGCCAGGCTCGACACGGCGATTACTGAGGATTCAAACGGCTGCTCCCTGAAAATCGCAATCAGGCGAGCCAGCAAATCCGTGAAACCGAGTATGTTTGTTTCAATTACCTCGGCATAAGTGTCGGCACGGCCTGCATCAAATGAACCAACGCTCGTCATTCCGGCAACCAACAAAGCGGCTGTTACTTGCAATTCTGCAACCTTAGCCGCGATTTTCTCCCTGCCCTCGATTTCACGTTGATCAGCCACTATAATCTCGCACGGCACATTGAACCGCTCGTCAATTTCGGTCTGTAGCTCCCGCAAGTTGTCGAGCCTTCGTCCAACAATCAGGGGCTTGGCCTGGTACGATGCCGCCAAGCGGAGGGCGGACGCTCTGCCCAAACCGGTCGAAGCCCCTGTGACCAGCACCCACGAGTTCTTGATCGCCAGCGGTTTCACGCGTTTTCCAGAGCCTTGTATAGGGCGGTTTTGCCGATCTTGAGCCGGGCCGCCGCCTCACGAACAGTGAGGCCCGCTGCGATATGCGCCCGCGCTTTACGTAGTTTGTCGGGGGTAACGACAGGCCGGCGACCACCCTTGTTGCCCCGCTCGCGTGCGGCCTTGAGGCCGGCATGAGTGCGTTCACGGATCAGGTCACGCTCGAATTGGGCCAGCGAGCCGAAGATGTTGAACACCAGCATGCCGCCCGAAGTGGTGGTGTCGATATTCTCGGTGAGTGAGCGGAACCCGATGCCGCGCGCCGCAAGCTCGCCGACCTTCTCGATCAGGTGGCTCATCGAGCGGCCGAGGCGGTCGAGTTTCCAGACCACCAGCGTGTCGCCGGGGCGCAAATAGGCGAGCGCTTCGGTTAGGCCAGGCCGATCGGCTTTTGCCCCGGATGCGTGATCGTCGAATATACGGTCGCACCCGGCAGTGTTCAGCGCGTCAAGCTGGAGCGACAGCTTCTGGTCTGCGGTCGAGACGCGCGCATAGCCGATCAGCGCCACATGATGCCCGATCCTGTCCGTTTTCCCGTCATTATGCGATCTTGTCCGAATCGCCGTTACAGGTCCAGAGTTAACGGACATATTCCTGTTGGCCGCCAGAGGACCGTCTGACGGACACGCAAAGCGAAGGAGATGATGCTTGGCGAGACGGCGACTGGTGAGCCTGGAAATCTGGGCGAGGCATTATGGCGCGCCGCTCGATGAGCGCGAGATCGCGCGTCATTATACGCTGACCAGCGACGACCTGGAAATTGTCGGCCGCCGTCGCGGCGATGCCACCCGGCTCGGCTATGCGATGCTCATGCTATATATGAGATGGCCTGGCCGTGCGCTGGAAGCGGGCGAAGTCCCGCCCGCTCCTGTGCTCGCCTATGTGGCGCAGCAACTCGGCGTCGCGCCGGCAGCCTTCGCGGATTATGCCCATCGGGACCAGACCCGTCGCGAGCATCTCGTCGAAATCCGACGATCGCACGGGTTCAGGATTTTTGACCGCAACGCTTTCCGTGAAGTTGTCGCCTTCTCGGTCCCAATCGCGCAGACCATCATACACCCCGGCCAGATGGCAGACGTCATCGTCGATGAACTCCGGCGCCTGCAGATCCTCCTGCCTTCTCCGTCGATTCTCGAAGCGGTGCTGCGGCGGGCGCGCCAGCAAGCCGAACAGCTTACCTATGAAGTGCTCACGAATGGCCTGCTGCCTGACACCCTTCAGGGCCTGGACGATTTGCTGGCCCGACGACCGGGGCAGGTCGCGACATGGCTATCCTGGATGCGCAATGCGCCACAATCGCCGGCAGCGCGCAACATCCTGCGCCTGATCGAACGGCTCGCCTATATCCGCGCGCTGGGCCTCGATCGCGCCCGTGCCGACATGATCCCGGCTTTGACTTTTGACAGGCTGGCGGACGAAGGCAGCCGCATCACACCCCAGCACCTTGGCGAACTCAATGCCCTGCGCCGCCATGCGACGCTGGCGGCAACCGGCATCCGGCTTGAGGAAAGCCTGACCGACGCCACCCTGACGATGTTCGACAAGCTGTTGGGCAGCATGGCGCGCCGCGCCGAGAACCGGACCCGCGACAAAGCCCTCAAGACGGTGCGCGAGTTGCAAGGCCACCTCCGGACGCTCACGGGGTCTTGCCGCCTCCTCATCGACGCGCGCAGCAAGGGCGTGGATTCTCTGGCGCAGATCGAGGCGCTGGACTGGCAGCACTTCGCCGTGGCCGTCGAGCAGGCCGAAGTGCTCGGGCGACCGGAAACCGTCGATCGCACCGCCGAATTGATCGAGCGGCATCGGACGGTGAAGCTCTTTGTCGGCGCTTTTCTCAACGCCTTCGAGTTTCGCGGCGCCGGCGCGGTTCAGGGGCTCCTGTCAGCGCTGGCCATCATCGCGGAGCTATATCGGACCGGCAAACGGCGCTTGCCTGATCGCGTGCCGCTACGCTTTGTGCCGCCCGCATGGCGCCCGTTCGTCCTGCGGGATGGCATCGTTGATCGTGCCGCTTATGAACTATGCGCCTTGTCGCAACTACGCGAGCGGTTGCGAGCCGGGGATATATGGGTCGCGGGAAGCCGGCAGTTTCGCGATTTCGACAGCTATCTCATACCGCCGGCGACCTTTGCGGCGCTGCGCGAGAAGGGGCCGTTGCCGCTCGCCATCGAAACGGATTTCGAGCGCCATATCGAGGAACGGCGCACCAGGCTCGACACGGCGATCGAGCAGGTAACGGTCCTTGCACGGCAAGG
>NZ_LSIA01000161.1:0-2518 GCF_001556015.1 Novosphingobium sp. CCH12-A3
GCACGAACCCGCTCCGCGGGAGAGTCGCTTGGGGTGCCGTAGCGTAGTATTGTTCAGGCTTTGCGTGCGGCGATGTCGCCTTGCGACCGTGGAGTTCCTTCAACGGAGAGGAACTCACCATGGATACTATCACGACCACTTCCCCGACTCATTCGCTGCGTGAGCGGATGTTGCAGGACATGACGATGCGTGGCTTCGGGGCGCACACGCAGAATGACTATATCCGACATGTCCGTAACTTCGCCGCGTTTCTCGGCCGCCCCCCGGACACGGCTACGGTGGAAGACCTCCGGCGTTATCAGGTCGACCAGCACGAGCGCGCCGTGGGGCCTGCCACGATCAATGGGGCCGTGTCGGCACTGCGGTTCCTCTTCGGGATAACCCTCAGGCGGCCGGAGATGGCGCTAGGGCTGGTTGTCGTTCGCTTCACACCCAAGCTGCGGGTGGTTTTGAGCGTCGAGGAGACAGCGCGGTTGCTCGAGGCAGCGCCAGGCATAAAGTACAAGGCAGCTCTCAGCGTTGCCTATGGCGCGGGCCTGCGGGTCTCGGAGGTTGCCCACCTCAAGGTCGATGACATCGACAGCACCCGGATGTTGATCCGCGTCGAGCAGGGCAAGGGGCGCAAGGATCGTAACGCCATGCTCTCAACGCACCTGCTGGACTTGCTTCGACAGTGGTGGCGCGAAGGCAAGCGGCGCGGGGTTATGTTGCCGCATGGTTGGTTATTCCCTGGCCGTAGCGGCACGGATCCAGTCTCGGCTCGCCAGTTGCACCGGGTCGTGCAGGAATCGGCCGAGCGCGCAGAGATCCACAAGCGGGTAAGCCCGCACACATTGCGCCACTCGTTCGCTACTCACCTGCTCGAGCAGGGTGTCGATATCCGCGTAATCCAGGTCTTGCTCGGACACGTGAACATCAACACGACTGGGATCTATACTCAGGTTTCCAGCAAGACCATGCGGGCGGTGGCCAGCCCGCTCGACCAGATCGTTGCCGTGATGGAAGGCAGGGCACCTCCCGGTTGAACCGTGCGCGCCTCACTCGAGGTCGCCGACATCTTCCACAGCGCCGGGCCCGCCTATCGTGCAGCCCATGCCGGGCATCTCAGCCTCGGCCAGCTCAAGGTCATGACGGCGATCGAGAACTGCCGCACCGCCGCACTGGGCGGTCACGTTGAAGCCTGCGATGATTGCGGGCACTGGCGGATCGCCTACAACTCCTGCCGCAACCGGCACTGTCCCAAGTGCCAAGGCGCTGCTGCGCGCACCTGGCTGGCCGCGCGTGAGGCCGATCTGTTGCCGGTCGGCTACTTCCACGTCGTCTTCACGGTGCCTGCCCAGATCGCCGACATCGCCTGGCAGAACAAGGCGGTGGTCTATGACCTGCTGTTCCGCGCCGCTGCGGACACGATGCTGACCATCGCCGCCGATCCCAAGCACCTCGGCGCACGCATCGGTATCACCGCCGTGCTGCACACATGGGGATCGGCGTTGACGCACCATCCGCATGTGCACATGATCGTGCCCGGTGGCGGCATCGCGCTGGACGGTACGCGCTGGATCTCGGCACGCCCCGCCTTCCTGTTACCGGTGCGCGTGCTGGGCGCGTTATTCCGCCGCCTGTTCCTCACTCGCCTGTTGGCATTGTTCGATGCCGGCAAGCTCGTCTTCTTCAGCACCTTGGCGGGCCTAGCGATACGCAAGGCCTTCCTGCGGCATCTGTCCCCGATCCGGAAGAAGCGCTGGGTGGTCTATGCCAAGCCGCCCTTCGCCGGGCCGCAGGCGGTGCTGGCCTATCTCTCGCGCTACACCCACCGCGTCGCCATCTCGAACCGGCGGCTCATCGGCTTCGACGAGACCGGCGTGACGTTCCGCTACAAGGACTATCGCCGCGATGGCGCCGAGCGCCAGCAGGTCATGACGCTGGCGACCGACGAGTTCATCCGTCGCTTCCTGATCCACGTCCTGCCGCGCGGCTTCCACCGCATCCGGCATTATGGCCTGCTCGCCAGTTCAGCGCACAAGGACACCATGGCGCTTGCACGCAGGCTGCTGGGCGTCGCTGCACCTGCCGAGGAGCCCGAACCCGGCGAGCAGCCCGATCATCGCCCGCCATGCCCATGTTGCGGCGGGCACATGACCATTATCGAAACCTTCGCTCGCTGGTGCCAACCACGCGCACCACCAACGGCAGCATTCCCAGCCCAGAGACACGCGCCATGATCTGGCATGGCCCATCCTGCATGACGGTCACGCTCATGGCGCATTGGCCGATAACCCAGCGCGTACCCATCCCGGAATTACGTCGGGCCCAGGGCAAAGCGAACTTCATAACAGCCGTCGCTCGCGATCTGACGCTGCACAAAATCACGCTGATCCGGCCGGCGGGTGCACTTCCGCAGCGGCAGCGCTTACCCTCCAGAACCATCCCAAAGCAGCTTTACCCATAGACCAGCGCGTGGGGCCCGCGGGTTCCTGCACTGGAGGCTTTCGTACGCAAGCGCCCGAAACCCTTCACA
>NZ_LSIA01000162.1:0-30438 GCF_001556015.1 Novosphingobium sp. CCH12-A3
GGATCGGATCGGGGCAGGGGATCGCGCTGGGGGCGACGGTTTCTGCCTCCGGGTCCTTGTTGGCGCGAACGGCGGCGCGGCCAACGTGCATCAGTTGCATCGCAATGAGGCCACCTTCGGCATGAACCGCATCGGCCACCTTGCGCCAGCCGGCGACCTGTTCCGGCGAATGAATGCCTGGCGTGCGCCAGTAGCCCTTGGCGGTTGGCGACGGCTGAGTGCCTTCGGTGACGATCAGCCCGGCCGAGGCGCGCTGGCGGTAATATTCGACCATAAGGTCGGTAGGTTCGTCGCACGGTCCGGCGCGGTCGCGGGTCATCGGTGCCATGACCACGCGGTTGCGCAAGGCAAGATCGCCGATTTTCACGGGCGAGAATACATCGGCCATGGCGCTCAGCTCCGCACGCGAGGCTTGGGCAGTGGCGCGCCACGCCGCATCGTCTCGATGAACTTCTCGAGCGGAGCGGGCGGCTCTACAGGTCCATCGTGCGGCTGTCCCTGTCGGGCCCAGTAGGTCTTCCAGCTCGGGAACAGATCATGAAAGCTGCCGTGATAGGGTGGCACTCCGGGCCAGCGCATCTTGCGATCACCGACCGGTGCCTTGTTGATGTCGCTGGCGTACCAATAGAGCGGCAGGCGGCGGCGGAAGTACCAGCGGCCGTCGATGCGTTCATACTGGTCGAAGTACATCATCTGCATCAGCACCCACTCGGCGCCGCATTCGTGCTCGTTCTTGGAATAGACCACGCCTTGCGCATGATCGGGATCGTCGAAGTCTATGATGTGACCGCCGATATGGTGGCTGGTACCGTCGAACTGCATAGAGTGCGTTTCGTCGAACCAATCGCGCAGGGCTTTGCGTCCGGTCTTGCCGCCGCCGACACGCACGTCTTCGGGGAACAGGTTTACCCAGGCATCGCCGTCGCGCATGTCCAGAGCAAGCGAATACTTGGCAGGCAACTGGCGGATCGCGTCGAGGGACTCCAGCCGATCGATGCGGGCGAGGAGGGATGCTTCTGTCATGATGGTCGTGCCTTCAGCAAATGGGAGTGGGCCGATAGAGCGAGCCGTTGGCCCAACCGACGATATCGTCACTGCCCGAAGTGATCAGATCGTCGACCTCGCCGACCAGCAGGTCGTGCGTGCCAAATCTGACATTCTCGCGGATTGTGCAGAAGATCGCGGCGGGAGCTTTGTCGATGTACCAGAGGCCCTCATGCGCATGGTGGACGTGTTGGCGCCAATCATCCTGGCGAAACCGCATTTCGCGCGCAGCGGGATCGGCGAAGGGGCGGACGTGGCCGTCCTGCCCAGCCTGCAGCAGGTTGATGCAGAACCGTCCGGCCCGCATCATTGCATCGTGTGCCGAACCCGAGCGGTTCACACAGATCGCCATTGCTGGAGGATCCAGGCATACCGGCATCAATGCCGACATGGCGAGGCCCACCGGCGCGCCACTTTCGGGGTCGAAGCTCGTAACAATTCCCAGCGGCGCTGGCATGAAGCGCAGTACGCGCTTGAGGCGGGCATCGAGCGCAGTTTGGTCATTCGGCATCAGGGCCTTGCCTCCTGACTCCGGCTTTCGATCGGCGCCTCGTCAAACTTGTACTTGATGATGTCGACCACGATGGCCGGTGTCAGGGTACGGATGCCGCGGACCGTGGAGAGCTTGTCCAGCAGGAAATCGGACAGGCTGTCGAAATCGCGCAGGGCGACGAGCATGTCGATGTCGTAGCGCCCGGTGACCATATGCGCGGCGAAGACTTCGGGCAGGGCGCCAAGCTCCGCCGCGACTTCCGACGCTGGACGCCCGTCCACCTCGACCGAGATGCGCAGCAGGACGTTGAAGCCGTGGGCGGAGAAATCGGACACCGCGACGACGCGCAACTGGTTCGCGTCTTCCATCCGGCGGATGCGGGTGGAGACTGTCGTCGCTGTAAGGCCGAGGCGTTCGGCGATCTGCTGGTTGTTGGCGCGGCCGTTGCTGCGCAACTCGCGGATGATCGCCTGATCGGTAGCGTCAAAGCTGAACACGCGGGCGGCGAGGCTGCTGGCGCTTCGGGTTCCGTTTGCCGGACGCGCCATCAGCCCACCTCGCAGATGGCGCGCACCGCTGCCCGCGCGCCGTGCATTGCGCCCTCGATATAGCCGACGCCGCCCGCATCGCCGATGGCGTGGACATCGAAACCGGCGATACGGAGGGAATCCGCCAGCGTCAGGTCGCCTCGCGCGCCCTTGGCGACGATGACGTTGCCGGCGGGAACGGTCTGCGGCTGGCCCGCAGCGTCGGTGAAGGTCACGCTGTCCTGGCCGATGGCGATGGTGGTTGCGCCCGCGTGGAGACCGACGCCATGTTCGGCAAGTTCGGCCATCAGGCGCATGCGGCGCACAAGAGTGAGGCCTTTGCCCATGCGCGGGGCTTCCTCGATCACGTTGACGGTGCGGCCACGTTCACTGAGGAATTCGGCAAGTTCGAGGCCGACGAGTTCGCCACCGATGATGGTGACGGTATCCGCAAGCGGCATCCAGGCGTGGGTGGCCTTGCGCACCAGCGCCAGATTGGCGGTGGCACCCGTCGCCGCGCCGACCTTGGTGGCGAGACGGGTGAACAGGCCGGTCTTGCGCTTCAGATCGTCAGAGCTTTCGCCCAGCATCATGCGGCGCATATCATCGCCCGAGTAGACGTGGTCCTGATCGTTGCCGGGGATGGGCGGCATGTCGCGGATCGCGCCAGTGGCTACAATGACGGTCTGTACGCCGAGTTCGCGCAGCAGTTCGGGGGTTGCGACGGTCGAAAGGCGGACGTCAATGTCGGCCTCCTTCACCTCACGGCGCAGCCATTCGAGCAGGCGCTCGTTCGGTTCATAGGCGAGGCTGGCAAAGCGCAGGGTGCCGCCCAGGCGGTCCGACTTCTCGATCAGCGTGACCTTGTGGCCGAGGGCCGAAAGCCTGCGGGCCGATTCCATGCCGCCGGGTCCACCACCGATCACGGCGACGTGACTAGCATTGCCGTTTGCGGCAGGCGCATCGCCTTCGAACTCGTGAGCAAGGTTGGCGTTGACCGCGCAGCGCGTGGGCTGGCCCATGTAGATCGCCGAGACGCAAGTGTAGCAATAGACGCAGGGGCGGACCTTTTCGGCCTCGCCCGTTGTCAGCTTGCGCGGCAGGTGCGGGTCGGCCAGCAGCTTGCGGCCCATCGCGACGAAATCGGTCTCGCCCTTGGCGATGGCGCTTTCGGCGCTGTCCACCTCGATCCGGCCTGAGCCGATCACCGGGATCGACACGACTTTGCGGATTTCGGCCGTGGCGGGGAGGTTCCAGTTTTCCAGATGCGGAATGTTAGACTGCGAGTGCAGCTTTCCGACAGAGGTATCGTGGTACGAGGTGATGGTGATCGCATCGACGCCGGCGGCTTCGACAAGGCGGGCGTGCTCCTTGGCCATTTCCAGCGTGATGCCGCCGGGCTTGCCCACTTCCTGTGAATCGAGCTTGATCCACAGCGGATAATCGCGGCCGACTTCGGCGCGGATCGCGGCGATGACCTCAAGCGTCAGGCGCAGGCGGTTCTCCACGCTGCCGCCGTACTGGTCGGTGCGGGTGTTGGTATAGGGCGAGGTGAACGAAGACAGGAGGTAGCCGTGGCCGCCGTGGATCTCGATCCCGTCGAATCCGGCTTCCTTGGCGCGGCGCGCGCCTTGTGCGAACTGCTGCACGGCAAGGTCGATGTCGGCCTGTTCGAGCACCTTGAGCTCGGGCATCTTCATGCCGGCCAGCGCCTGCAGTTCCTCCATGAGGAAGTAGTCGATGAAGCTGCCCTTGGGCGCGGGCGGAACGGCCGGTCCCCACAGCTTATGGCCCCAGCGGTTGAAGCTGTATCCGGCAACGAAGCCGCCGTGGTGCAATTGCGTGGCGATCTTCGCACCGTGAGCATGGACACGGTCCGTCAGTGCCCTAAGGCCGGGGATGAAACGATCGTCCGAGATCGCGGTCTGCTGCATTGCCACTGCGCCGACCGGCCAGGCAACGCCGGCCACGCCACAGATGATCAGGCCAGCCCCACCGCGCGCCTGCTCTTCATGGTAGGCGATCAGTTGTTCGCCTACCGTGCCGTCATCTTCCGACAAGCTTACACCCATCGCGGTGACGGCAATGCGGTTCTTGGTCTCCATAGTGCCGATGCGGCCCGGCGAGAGCAGGTGGGGGTAGAGGTTGGAAGACAACTTTGCGGTTCCTCGTCCGAGCGGCTACGACGCGCAGGATTCTGCCTTGCAGCGTCATATTGTCCATTATTGCGTAATCCATGGCTCATTGCCCTACGATAATCAAGGCGGAAAGCGGAGGCTTTTGGCATCTTGCGGAATATCTGGGCCAAATTTCCCCATGGAGACGCGCATTTCGCGCGTTTCTCTCGAATATTCGTAAAAACATGTCTTCACGGCTACGCATGGTGTTGACATTGGGAGATCTGTGGCGGCATCTGCGTTACCTGATAGCAAGGGCTTCCGCCAAGGAATCCGGGACAGGATCGAGATGGGCATGGAGTGGCAGAGCGAGGTCGACGTTGTCGTCGTCGGATCGGGCGCAGGCGGGATGCTCGCCGCGCTGGTGGCGGCAAAGAATCGTGCGGAAGTCGTGGTGGTTGAGAAGGACAAGCTGTGGGGTGGAACAAGCGCCACCTCTGGCGGCGGCATCTGGATTCCGGGCAGCGACCAGGCCAAGGCAATGGGCTTTGAGGACAATCTGGACGATGCTTTCAAATATGTCCGCGCGCTTTCGGCTGACAACGTGCCCGACGAGAACATCCGCGCTTATGTCGAGAACGCCGCGCCGATGCTGCGCTGGGTGACGGCAAACACCGGCGTCGTCTACACCTCGCAGCCCTATCCCGATTATCATGCCGAGAACCCCGGGGGATCGGTCACCGGATACCGCACCCACCTGCCCGAGATGTTCGACGGCACGCTGCTGGGCGAGGACCTCAAGACGCAGCGGTTGCCATCGCCTGCGGCGAGCCTCTTCGGCTATCTCAACTGGACCTTCGCCGAGACCTACCAGTTGCTCTATCGCGGTCCCGGCTGGCTGACGGGGCTGGCGAAGAATATGGCGAAGTACTGGTTCGACTGGCCGCTGCGCTTCACTTCGCGCAAAGATCGGCGGCTGACGCTGGGCAATGCGCTGACCGGCGCCTTGCGGGTCGCGCTGAACGAGGCAGGCGTGCCGGTGTGGCTCAAGACGCCGATGAAGGAGCTGGTGACCGAGAACGGGCGTGTCGCCGGGCTGGTGGTGGAAAAGGACGGCAAGCCTTTTGCCATCCGCGCGCGCAAGGGCGTTGTGCTGGCGGCGGGCGGGTTCGACAAGAACCAGCAGATGCGTGATGCGAACGCGCCGCTCTACAACAAGGCCTGGGCATCGGGCGGGGTGACCAGCAACACAGGCGATGCGATCCGGGCAGGGCAGGCCGTGGGCGCGGGCACGATGAACATGCATTCGGCCTGGGCCGCGCCGGTGTTTCATGTTCCCGGCGAGGACCGCGGGCGGCTGTGCACGATCGAACGCGCTCTGCCGGGGTGCATCATGGTCAACCAGAAGGGCCAGCGTTACCTCAACGAGGCCGCTTCGTACCACATCGTCGGCCAGCAGATGGCCCGGCGGCAGCGCGAATTCGCCGATGCCAGCCCCAGCTGGATGGTGTTCGACCACAAGTATCGCCACCAGTTCCCGATGGGGCCGCTGCTGCCACTGGTGCCGGACTGGCTGCAATCGGGCGCAGTCAAGTCGATCCTCAAGAAGGGGCGCACGATTGCTGAACTGGCGCGGGACATGGGCGTCGATCCGGCAGCGCTGGAGCTGCAGATCGCACGGTTCAATGCAGGCGCGACCAAGGGCGAGGATCCCGAATTTCATCGCGGCGAGGCGGCCTATGACAAGATGTATGGCGACTATCGCCACCAGCCCAATCCCTGCCTGAGACCGCTGACCGAGGGGCCGTTCTACGCCATGCCGATCTATCCCGGCGACATCGGCACCAACGGAGGCTTGCGCACCAATGCCAAGGCGCAGGTGGTGGACGATGCCGGACAGCCGATTGCCGGGCTCTATGCCGTTGGCAACAACGCGGCATCGGCGATGGGCGAAAGCTATCCGGGTGCGGGCGTGACCATCGGCCCGGCAATGACCTTCGGCTATGTCGCGGCGCGGGACCTGACCGGGGCCAATGACTGAAGCGGGCAAGGTCGTCCGCATCGGCGGGGCGAGCGGGGCGCTGAATGACAGCGCGATTGCCGTGCCGGGGCTGCTCAAGGTCGAGGGGCTGAACTACCTTGCCTTCGACTACCTGGGCGAAGGGGCGATGGGCATCTTCCGGCGGATGAAGCAGGCCGATCCGCGCTCAGGCTTCCTGCCGGATTTCGTCGACATCCACATCGGGCCATATCTCACGGAACTGAAGGCGCGCGGCATCCGCGTTACTGCCAACGCCGGGGGGATGAACCCGGAAGGCCTGGCCGAGATGATCCGCCAACGCGGGCGCGAACAGGGGCTGACCTTGCGCGTGGCGACAGTGACCGGCGACGACGTCGAACATCTAGTGCCGCAGCTGCGCGCCGAGGGTTTGCGGGATATGTACAGCGGCGCGCCCCTGCCCGAGGGCGAGATCGGGATGCACGCTTATATCGGCGCGTTCGGGATCGCGCGTGCGTTGGATGCCGGGGCAGACGTGGTGATTACCGGGCGCGTGGTCGATTCCGCGCTGATCCTCGGGCCCTTGATCCATGAGTTTGGCTGGGGACCGGACGATCTGGATCTGCTCGCAGCGGGCACGGTGGCGGGGCACCTGCTGGAATGCGGTGCGCAGGCGACCGGCGGCACCTTCACCGATTGGCGAGACGTGCCGGACTGGGCGAACATCGGCTTTCCGGTGGGCGAATGTCACGCCGATGGCAGCGTTGTGATGACCAAGACCGATGGCACGGGCGGCCTCGTTTCAGTGGGCACGATTGCCGAGCAGCTGCTTTATGAAGTGGGCGATCCGCGCGCCTACATCGTGCCCGATGTGGTGTGCGACTTTACCGGGATCATGCTGGAGCAAGTGGGGCCGGACCGGGTGCTGGTGCGCGGTGCCAAGGGCTATCCAGCGCCCGAAACGCTCAAGCTGTGCGGGACTCATGAAGATGGCTGGCGCTCGGTTGCGCTCATTCCGGTCAGCGGGATTGATGCTGTGGCCAAGGCGCGGCGGACGGCAGAGGCCTTGCTCGAGAGGGTTTCCGCCATGCTGGAGGAGCGCGGCTGGGGGCCGTGGCGGCAGAGCCATGTCGAGGTGATCGGCACGGAGACGGCGTGGGGACCGAGGGCGCAGGCGCTGGAGCCCCGCGAGGTGCTGCTCAAGATCGTGGTCGATCATGCCAATCCGGCAGCCTGCATGCTGTTCGGGCGCGAACAGACCACAGCGATCATGAACATGGCGGTCGGCACCTCGATCGCGCCGATCATCGCCGCGCCGCGCGCCTTTCCGCTGACGGGCATGTTCTTCGGCCTGATCGACCGGCGCCGCGTGACGCAAGCGGTGGCGCTTGATGGAGTGGCGCTGGACTTTGCCGACCCGGTGGTGCCGGGGTTCGATCCGGCGGCATTGCCGCAGATCGAGGGCGAAGCGGCAGTGATCGATGGCGAACTCGTCGAAGTGCCGCTGATCCGGCTGGCGTGGGCACGCAGTGGCGACAAGGGGCGGCTGTTCAACGTCGCGGTCATTGCCCGCGATCCGGCATTTCTGCCGTGGATCCGGGCGAGCCTGACAGTGGCAGCAGTGACGGACTGGTATCGCCACCTCTTCGATGCTCCCGCGCATGCGCGGGTCGAGCGGTTCGAGGTGCCGGGCGTCCATGCGATCAACTTCCTGGCGCATGACGCACAAGGCGGCGGGATCAACCTATCGCCGCGCTTCGATGCCGCGGCCAAGAGCATGGCGCAGTACCTGCTGGAGATGCCGGTGCGTGTGCCGGCGTCGCTGATCTGAAAGAGGACAAGCTGATGGCCGACGACCTGCCCTACCTTGCGCGCGGTGCGAAGCCTGTGGCGACCGACAGCACCGTGCTGGTCAGCAATTCCGATTACCTCAACGAGCCGCGCCTGCGCGACTGGCTGGCCACGGCCTATTTGCGCAAGAGCGGCAAGGATTCGCCCACAACGCTTGATGCGCACAAGCTCTATGGCATCCTTGCTGACATTTTCGACGTGCCGCGCATCGAGGAACTGTTCACCGCCGAGCGCAAACGCTGGCCTGAGCTTGATGCGTGGTTCGCGGCGGGCTTTTCGTCGAACTTCACCGTGGAGGAGCTGCTGGCCAATCCGGATGGCTCGCTTGGCCACACCTTCGGGCGCTACTTGCGCGACAACGGCTTCGAGATCGACATCGTGCCGCGCTTCACTCCCCGCAACCAGTTCGAGTATTTCTCGCTCCGCAGCGGCCAAACGCATGACTTGGAGCATATCGTCTGCGGCGGCGGGTTCGATATCATCGGCGAACTGGTTCCCTACTTTGCACGGCTGTCGAACCTGCCGCGTTTCCTCGATCCTGAACTGGTTGGCTTGATCAATGCTGGCCAGCTACTTGGCGCGCTGCGCCTCGTCTCGCGCACCGGGCTGCATTACCAGGCCGCGTTTCCGACCGCGCTCAAGGCCATGCGCCGCGGCATGGACGTGGGCGAGCAGTCCAGCCCCTACTGGATGGCGAAGTACGAAGACGTGTTTCACCTGCCGCTGGCAGAGGCGCGGGCGGCGCTTGGCATTGTCGGCGCGGTGGACCTCGACAGCCGCGAGGCCTCGCTGCTGTGGCCTGAATACAGCTGAGACCCGAGACAAGCGAGGGGCCGGCGCTCTCGCGCCGGCCCCTCTCCCCTGTTGTAATGCGATCAGACTTTGGCAGATCAGAAGTTCACGCCCAGCTCCACGCCATATGTGCGTCCGCGTTCGTAGCTGCCGGTGAATAGCAGTACCGGGGCGCCGAAGCTGATGTAGCGCTTGTTGAAGATGTTGTCCCCGAACACCGAGAGCGAGACCTTGGCGCCGCCGAGTCCCACGTCGGCAACGCCCAAGCGACCGTTGACCAGCCAGTAGGCGGATTGGCGGTTGCGGTCCTCCAGTACTGGCTGGTTGGTGAGAAGATCACGCAGCGGAGTGGAGGTGAGGTAGTATGTGCTGCGGTAACGGCCCTCGATCAGCGCAGTGACATGACCGCCGCTGCTGGAAAAATCGGGTGAGTTGTAGCTGGCGGCGGCGCGGCCGGTCCACTTCGAGAAGTATGTCGGGCGTGCGAAGGCAGCGACGTCCTGCCCGTTCAGGATGAACTGCTTGTAGTTGAAGTCGGTGTAGGACACGCTGCCTGAAAGGTTCAGGCCCGCGACCGGCACGACATCCAGTTCGGCTTCGAAGCCCTTGATCTTCGCCTTGCCTGCATTGTCGAAGAACTGTCGCCCGTTGATGAAGTTCTGGGTCTGCAGGTCCTTGTAGTCGTTGTAGTAGGCCGCCACGTTCAGCCGTACCTTGTTGTCGAGGAACTGGGTCTTGGCGCCCAGTTCATAGCTGGTGAGGTTTTCCGGGCGATAGGGGATGCCCGAAAGGATGCCGCCCGAAACGTAGCCGGTGGCGACTTTCGCAAAGAGCGTGGTCTGTTCGGTCGGGCGCCAGGTCGCGATGCCGGTCCAGGTCAGCTTCTTGTAGGTTGCCTTGTAGTCACCAACGCCCAGCGAGCCACCTTGCGCGCCCGAGATCACGAAGATCTTTAGTTCGCGGTCGTCAATCGTGCCGCGCAGGCCGCCGGTCAGGTCGAAAGTGTCGGAGAGGTGCCAGGTCAGCTGGGCATAGCCGGCCATGGAGTCGTTGATGCCTTCGGTGCGGGTGATGCCGCTGCCGAAGATGTTGTCGAGCGGGCTTGGCACGATGGTGGCAGACGGCGTGGGCGAAAGGATGCCGAGCACTTCGGTGCCGGGCGACTTTTCGTGGAAATAGAACAGGCCAGCGGTCAACTGGTAACTGTCGTTGGAAAGCTGGAACTGCAGCTCCTGGCTGAACTGCTCTTGACGAGTGGCTCGGGCGGAGAGCAGCGGGAAAAAGTAGTCGTTCGGTCCGGGTGCATTGGCCGGGTTGAACAGGATCGCCTGGATCTGCTGCGGGGTCAGTCCGGGGGTAAGGAATGCACCCAACTGCTGGAAAGTGAAGCGCATGCCGCCGGCCGAGCCGAGATCGAAGATCACCGGGTCCTGCCGGAACTTGCGGTAGGCGCTGATCGACTTGACGGTGAAGTTGTCGCTGGCCTCGAGCGTCAACGTCAGGCTGTGGCCCTGGGTGACGACATGCTCCTCGCTGGTGGCAGCTGCGACCGAGGACAAGGGACCATTCAGCCCCTCGTTGGTAGTGCCGCCAAAGAACGGCTGAAGCGCCACGATGGGGCCGAGCAACTGCCCCGAGGCGTCGGGGATCACGCCAAGGCTCTGCATCGCGCGGCCCGAGGCGCGGGTGTCGGTATAATCGAAGCGGTAATCGGCGGTAAGCGCGCCGAACTCGCCGCGCACCGCGATTTGCCCGCCATCGACGTTGCGATAGCCGAGCTTGTTGACGAAGCGCTGCGTGCCGAATTCGGGCGCGCGCAGGGCGATATTGAGACCCTTGCCGCCCATCGTGTTGGTCACGTCCCCATCGATCTGGTCATGCAGGTAGGACAGGCGGATCGAAAACGGGCCAATCTGCGGCAGGTCGAGCGAGACCTTGCCGCGGAAGGCATCGTAGTTGCCATAGGAGCCGGTGGCGCGCACGCCCCACTCGCCCTCGGGGGCGGCGGTGACGATGCTGATTGCGCCGGATGTCGCATTGCGACCGAACAGCGTGCCCTGCGGCCCGCGCAGCACCTCGACCCGCTGGATGTCGGAAAAGTCGAGCAGCGATCCCACGGCACGGCCGATGTACACGCCATCGATATACATGCCGACCTTGGGATCGACCGAGTTCGACGAGGTTCCGGAGGCGACGCCGCGAATGATGATGGTGGGGTTGGATTGCTGGCCCTGCGCGTTGAACTGCAGGCTGGGCGCGAGGCCGGCGAGGTTGCGCACGCTGGTGACGCGCAACGCTTCCAGTTGTTCGGTGCCAATCGCAGTAACTGCCACGGGAACCTTCTGCAGGCTTTCCTCGCGGCGCTGGGCAGTGACGATGATTTCCTGGACCGAGGCTGACTGGCCGGTGGTTTCGGCCTGCTCTTCAGCTGCGTTTTCCTCGGCGTGGGCCAGGGGTGCGAAGGCCAGCGCGCCAGCCGCAAGTATCGTACCGCGCAGGAGCATGCTGTGGGTATGCCGTGCTTTCATGATGTCTCTCCCTCCGTTGTTTTTCTGACGCCAGAGCTTGTTGCCGGGCGCGATGCAAAAGGAGCGGCAAAGCGCGCTGCGCTCGCCGCCCCTGTCATTCAGCAAGGTGGTCCGGTGATGATCGGACTGGCCTTCATTCGGCAGCTTCCATCATCGGGACGCCATAGTTGGGGTCGTCCTCGTTGCAGAGGCGGTTGGTATCGTCCCAGCGGCTGTCGATCACGGGCGTGATGTTCAGTTCGCGACGGATGTCCTCGATCTGGACGTCGGCATATTCGCGCCAGTCGACCAGCATCAGCGGGTACTTCCATTTGCGGCCCTGCTGCGCGCCGATGAACTCCGCTTCGAGATTCACGACCATCGCTTCGGGATAGAACAGCGCGTCCTTCATCGTCGTCTTGGCCTTGAGGTAATAGGCGATGCGGCTGAAGAAGTTGCTGAGCTCGGGGTGGAAGTAGAGCGCCTTGGCGTGCATGTTGGCTGAAAGCAGCGCTATTTCGCCGCCATGGTTCGGGCCGAAGCCGGTGATCATGTGCTCGATATCGTGCGAAAGCGCGGTCTGGCGCAGGTAATAGGTGAAGTCGTTGACGACCTGAATTTCCTGGAAGAACAGATCGAGCTGGTAGCCCGAATTGACCATGAAATCGTGGATCTTCGCGCCCAGCGTGCCGGGGGCGCAGTCCTTGGTCTCGTCGATCGTGAAGTTGGACAGGCTCTTGCGCTCGAGCCAGCGCTTGAACAGCGGCAGGCGGGCCTTTTCCATCTCGAACAGTTCAATGATGCGGGGCATGTCTTCCAGATCGTGGAGGATCTGCGCCACTTCCGGGATGTATGCCGTGTTGGGAAGGTCAGGCCCGTTGCGGCGCAGCATCTCCTGCGAGATCAGTGCGCGCAGGCCCGCATGGTTGAGGTACTTGGAAGAGCTTACGAGGACCGAGCTTTCAGTCTCGATCTTCTGGATCCGGCCGTTGAAGTAGGCCCGGTCGGCATCGCCGATCTTTGCTTCGCTCATGTCGGCATCCTTTCCTGATATTCTGCAAAGGGTTAGGGGGCGTCCGGGAGGGAGTGGACGCCCCCAGTGCGAGGGTTCATCTTGGGGATTTGGCCCTCGCTAAGACGGTCATTCCGCAGCCTCTGCCAGCGCAGCATCGTCGTTGGCGGGGGACAGGAACTCACCCGGCATCGCGCCGGTGAATGCGCCGTTCTCGAAAGTCGGAACGCCGTTCACAAGGGTGAGGCGGGTGGGCATCGCGGCGCGGGTGAAACGCCAGGTGGTGCCGCCCTTGCCGTCGGGCACGTCGTGCGCCTTGACCATTTCGCGGCGCTGGATCTCGTCCATGTTGAACACGGCGATGTCGGCGCGCTTGCCTACCGCGATCACGCCGCGATCATGCAGGTTGAAGTGGCCGGCGAGCTTGCCGGTCATGATGTGGATGGCCTGCTCCAGCGTCAGCTTCTTCTGTTCGCGGACATACTGGGTGAGCAGGAGCGCGTTCTCGCCCCCACCGCACAGCATCTGCAGGTGCGCACCAGCGTCGGAGATGTTGCCGACGGTCTTGGGGTCCTTCATCAGCTCCAGCGTCAGGTCCTCGTCCTTGGGGAAGGGGGCCATGTGGACGGTGGAGCGGGTGCCGTTCTTGAGGATCCAGTCGGCCATAGCGTCGGAGCGGTGCAGGCCCAGGCTGTCGGCGTATTCCTTCAGCGTGATGTTCAAGGGCCCGGTACCGTTCTCGCTGTCGAGCAGGAACAGTTCCTGAGGGTTCTTGAGCGGCGAATGATCCCAGGCCTGCGTGTCCCAGCTTTCACGGGCACGGGCACGCCAAGCCGGATCGGCGAGAAGCTGCGCCTTCTTGTGGTGGTCGTCCTCAAGCACGACTTCATGCCAGACATAATCGTTCGACTGCGCGAAGATCAGCGACTTCACCAGGCTGAGGGTCGAGGTGGGAGAGACGTGGGCATAGCCGGGCCAAACGTCGACACCGGCTTCGCGCATCTTGCGCACCGATTCCTGCATGGCGGGCAGGATGCCCTTCTGGAATTCGAGCGTCGGGATGGCCCCTGCAATCTGGCACTTGATGTTGCGGCCGCCGAGAAGCTTCGCGAGACGCTCCAGATTGGCCGGGCCGGTCATGCGCATGAAGGTGTCGACAATGACCTGGTAGCAGCAGCCGGGATAGCGCTCCATCACGTCGAACAGGGCTTCGAACTCGGCGTCGTTCGCCATCAGTGTCGGGACGGGGCGGTTCTGACCGTCATGGTCGTGCATGTTGTCTGACATGCCGAGCGCACCCGCGGCGAGCGCGTCGTCGAGGAGTTCGGCCATCTTCGCGATTTCTTCAGGGGTCGCCTCACGCTCCCAGGCCTCGACGCCCATTGCTGCCAGGCGGATGGCGATGTGGCCGACATAGGCGGCGTAGTTCAGCGGTGCCTTGACGTTGCGTTCGACCGATGCGCGGTACTCGCTCCACTTGTTCCAGTCCCACGGCAGGTTCTGCATGAACGGGCCTTCGGGAATGTCCTCGAAGAACGAGAAGATGCCGATCATCTCGCGCTGGGCGGGCATGTATTTATGCAGCGGTGCTGCGGAAAAGCCGCAGTTGCCAAGGATCATCGTCGTTGCGCCATAGCCCGGCAGGGGATCGAGATCGGGCTGCCACCACATCGTCCCGTCGTAGTGGGTATGGCTCTCGATGAAGCCGGGGGTGACGTGGCAACCGCTGGCGTCAAACACGCGTTCTCCAGCCGGTGCGAGGCCTTCACCGACCTCGGCAATCACGCCGTTCTTCACGCGCACGTCAGCCTTGAAGGCGGGTGCACCGGTGCCGTCCACGACGGTGCCGTTCTTGATGAGGATATCGGTCATTTCATTCTCCCGTTGGGTTCGCGAGATCGCTGCATGTTGCGCAGCATCGTCCGCAGAATCTTGTTCGTTGGGTGCAGCATATGCATGGGTGCGGTTGTGCGAAGACGGGCTCTTGCCAAACGGATCATCCTGTTATCTAATTCGGATCATGACGCGATACGAACCTACGGCATCAGCGATGATTTCTGCTCTGCGCCGTCATTTGCGCAAAGATGGATGGACAGTTCTACGACTTTCGCGGGAGCTGGGCGTCGGTGAGGCCACCGTGAAGCGGTGGCTGGCGGGCAAGGGACTTACGATCGACCGGCTTGAGCGCATGGCGCAGTTGTGCGGGCTGGTGCTGGGTGACCTGGCGAGGGAAGCAGAAGAGTGCCCGGGCGATCTCGCGCATGAGCTGACGCTGGCGCAGGAGAAAGCCCTGTCGACCAACATCTTCCTCTCGTTCCTGTTCATGGCCCTGCTGGGCGGAGTGCCGGCAGAGGAAGTGGCGGCTGACTTCAATGTGCCCGCTGCGGCAATGGATGCTGCGCTCGAACGGCTTGAACGTCTGGCGCTGATTGACCGGTTGCGCAGCGGGCGCGTGCGGCCGCTGGTAGACCGCGCTTTGGTCTTTCGGAAGCAACCCTTGCGCGCCCTGTTCGAGGTTCACATGAAGCGCACGTTCTTCGAACTTGATTATTCGCAGCCTGAGACCGTCTACAGTGCAGAGACCGTCAAGCTCTCACCTGCCGGTGCTGCGCAATTGGCCGAACTCATCGAGCGCCATCACGTGGAAGTGCAGGTGCTTGCCGAACGTGACCGCGAGTCTCATGCGGGTGTGGCAGGTAGCGGTTGGTACGGCATGCTGAGCGTGATGCGCCCCCTCGACATGGAACCAATGCGTGTGGACGGGATCACGGCATGGACGGATGCACTAGGTGCGGGTGGTGCAAAGGGGCCGGTGTGAACGTCTTTGCGCAACCAGCACCTGCTCTTGGCATCAGGCAGAAACCTGAAAAATGTAACGCTAGCGTCCAGACTTGCTCAGGGTCATAAGGCTATGGCTGCTTCGAGGCGAGCGGCTGGCAGGCGGTTTACGACTTGGCGGACGGGCGATGAGCCTCGACATCACTGACTTCGCATGGGGCTGCCGCGACTTCATCAGTCAGGAAGTGGTTGCAGGTGCCTTTACGCAGACACCGTGCGATCTTCCGCAGATCTCGCGGCCCCCTGCACGGCACGAAGAGAATGCGGCCGCTAGCTCGAGGCCTCCACCAGGGCCTTCCGAAGGGATCGCAGAAAGAGATCCACATGCTCCTCTTGGCAAACCAGAGGCGGCCTGATTTTCAGGGTATCCTCGTTTGCGGAGGTCGTGCTGATCAGAACGCCGCCACCCCGCATGAGATTGACCACGTCCAGCGCCCGACCACGCCGCTGGTGGGTCGAGTCCGAATCCAGACCGATATCGACGCCGAAGAAGAGCCCCGCATTGCGGATGGCACGGATTCCGGGGGTTTCGCTCGCAATCTGTTCGAGCCCGGCATGCAGTCGTGCGGAAGCGGCCAGTACGCTTTCCATTATGCAGTCCCGCTGCAAAATGGTTAGCACTGCATCGGCAGCAGCGATGCCGACCGTATTGCCGGCAAAGGTGTTCGAATAGCGTGCTGTGTTGCCAAACGTCTCCATCGGAGACCGTCGACCGACCACGCCGCCGATCGGAAAGCCGTTACCCATCGGCTTGCCCAAGGTGACCAGATCAGGAACGATGCCGTGGCGTTCGAAGCCCCACATATGGGCGCCGGTGCGGCCAAAGCCGGGTTGCACTTCGTCCGATATGACCAACCCGCCAACCTCGCGCACTGCCTCGACCGCGCCCGCAATGAAGCCCGGGGGATCGATCCAGACGCCGTCGCTGGAAAAAATGCTGTCGAACAGCAGCGCGGCGACGCCGATGCCACGACGCTGCAAGTCGGCGATCGCCGCACGAACTTCAGCTTCGAAGAAGCCGGAGGCGTCTGCATCGGACACACCCGCAGGGCCAGGAAGGCGCGCGATTCTTGCGTAGGGACTCAGGTTCACAGCAGCGCCCAGGTTCGGAGAGACCGCGGCTACAGCAGCACTGGTGCCGTGATAGGCGTAAGACGTAACGATGACCCCTTCGCCACCGCTCGCGAGACGCGCGATGCGCAGGGCAAGGTCGTTGGATTCGCTGCCGGTGCAGGTGAAGACCACGCGGTCCAGCTCGGGCGGAAATGTTGATGTGAGCCGCTCGGCATATTCCACCAGCCTCGGCTCGAGATATCGCGTGTTGGCGTTGAGCCGCGCGGCCTGCTCGGCCATCGCCGCATTCACTTCGGGGTGGCAGTGGCCGAGCGAAGGCACATTGTTGTAGAAATCAAGGTAGGGCCGATCGTCCGGATCGTAGAGCCACATGCCTTCGCCCCGGACAAAGTGTACAGGCTTGCGGTATTGTAGCCGATAGGATGCGCCGAGCACAGCATCCCGCCGTGCGATCAACTCGGCCTCGCGCTCCGACAGTTCCGCATCGCCGGGGCGGTAACGATTGGGCATGAGATCTACAGACATCAATTCTCGCCTCATGTTCGGGTATCAGGTGTCGTCAGGAACGTGACTTTTGCGCCTCAGGCTGCTGCAGTTTCGCTTCGGCTCAGGAGCGCCAACCCTCTCTCGGCCCTGTGGACGTTCTTCATGATGTAGCCAGCTGCATCGGGGAAAAGATGCGCTCGCCAATGATTGATAAGGATGAGCGCACCTTGGCGCGCACGCATCAGGCCAGGCAGCAACTCGACCTCGAGCGCCGAGAGGGGCAGGATGGAGGCATAGCCTGCGATCAGATGCTCGGCTCCCCCCAATGGCAATGCAGGATCGCTAACGAAGTGTCCCGCAGCAATGGCGAGGTCCTGCAAGCGCGGGTTCCAGCCGCCGTCGCCGAAGTCGATGAAGGCCACGCCTTGCGGCGTTGCGATCATGTTGAAAGGGCTCGGATCGTTGTGAGTGGCCTGCCAGTCCAGTTCGTCAAGTCGGGGCGCGATGGCTTCGGAATAGTCCGCCATGGCCTGCCGTACATGGCAGGCGGTGGGTCCTTCGGGGACGTAACGCTGCAGGCGGGCCAAGCCATTCCAGCATTGGAGGTTCCACAGGACCGGCCGCCGGGCGCCGGGCAGTTCAAGGGTGGCCATGGCACGGTTTAGCCGCGCCAACCCCGCGCCTACATCGTGCAGCAAGGCGGGTGAATGCACGAGCGTGTGCAGGGCTGGCCCATCGACACACGTCTGGAGGTATCCGCCCGTATCCTCATGCTCGAATAGCAAGCCGCCTTGATCTGTGCGGATCACACGCGGGACAATGACGTCGGCGGCATTCTCGAGTTCGGCGAGAACGGCGCTTTGGAAGCGAAAGCTATCACACGCGGACAGCCTGTTTGAGGTCTTGAGGATCAGGCGCTGGCCATCGGCAAGCGTCGCCACACAAGTGCGCTCGACCTCGGACGACAGCGTTGTGAGGGCAGCCTTGATCCCGTAGTATGCATGCAGCAGGAACTCGCCGGTTTCTGGCTCGGCTGTGTCCGGAAGCTGCGCGAGGCTTTCGGCGGCAGCGCGCAGGAATGCGGGGCCATCACCAAAATGTGCTGCAATGGGTGCGGTGGGCGCCATGGCATTCACCTCGGCGAACCGAGACTCACAGCCCGAATACTGCGGGCAGGCGTGTGATGTCTGGAATTTCGCTATATTCGTAGAATGGATTGGCTGGCTCGTGGCCACGGTTGACCCAGACCTTGCTTTTGATGCCGATGTCATAGGCCGACATCAGATCGTGTCGGAACGAGGAGGAGACGTGAGTAATGTCCTCCGGTCCGCATCCAAGTGTGTCGAACATGTACTCGAACGCCTGCAGATGCGGTTTGTAGGCTCCGGCATCCTCAGCGGTCAGAACGGCGTGGAAGGGTGCGCCCAGCTTCGCCACATTCTTCGGTATCTGTGCGTTCATCGAATTGGTCAGGATTACCAGGGGGATATGCCGTGCCAGTTTTGCGAGACCCTCTGGTACATCTGCATGGGGCCCCCAAGTGGGCACCCGGTTGTAGATTTCCTCGGCCTGTTCCAGCCTGAACGAGACGTTGTTGCGCTTGCAGGTGCGTTCCAGGGCCTTGTACACCACTTCGCTATATGGCTTCCAATCGCGCAGTACTTCATCGAGACGATATGCCTGGAAGTTGCGGATGAACTCGACCATGCGCGGCTCGTCTAGCAAATGACCAAAATGATCGCGTGCGGCATCTGCCATCTGGAAATTGATCAGCGTACCGTGACAATCGAAAGTCACGTACTTGGGGCGAAAGTGGCTCATGGCGGCTTCCTCATCCTTGCGGTGCCGCCGTTAGTAATCGCCGCGATGAAATGGGTTTTGCCGAATGTGTGAGGCTTTCGGCAGAATTTGCCGAGATTTCGGTTCCCGGCCGCTCAAGACCAACGATTGCGCGCGTATATGAGTATTTCCTCAAATAAATAAGCTTGTCGATTTACATAATGTAAATAATCGGAGCGCTGGATGACACGCTTGAAGTTCTCCGAGAATTCGAACTCAACGACGCTCAGGCCATCTTCGGAGACTTCCTCAACACAGCTGGCAAGCAGGGACTGCGACATGATCGCCGGCTTGCCCTTGCGCGTCGTCGTGCGAATGCGAACGATAACCCGCAGCAGCTCGTCCATGACCGGCTGAATGCGCTCGTTGCCCTTGTGCGACCCGCGCAACTCCTTCTTCGTGATGGTGAATGTCTTGTCAGACCCGGCGTCCGGCCCGGCCTTGCGCAACATCAGCGCAAAGGCCTTGCGCGCTGCCGCGCTGAGCGAACCGGTTTCAAATTCGGATTCGACAAGCTCACCGGGCTTGCTGACAAACTCGAGATCGCGCCTGCGGATTACATCGGCAACCCTGAGTGTCCGCCCGAGACCCTCAAGATCCTCTTGCAGCTGCAGCTCTTCCGTGGCCGAATCGACTTCCATATGAGGAGCGTAACATCACCTCCTCTCAAAGAGAACATCCCCCCCGATCCCTCACATAGACACCCCGGATCGAACACGGCCCTGTTTTGCATGTCAGGAACGAACGTGCACGCCAGGCATCCCCCAAGAACCCTGGAGGATCACATCTGCTACCAAGAACGTGCCCCCCGTAACCTCATGTAGTCGCCGCAACGCTCATGACCCATGAGCCCTGCGCTGAGGGTAACGCCCTGTTCTGTCTGCATCAAACCAGCACTGGGGTCAGGATCGTGTCCATCCCCCAAGACCTCACATTGTCAGATACACCCCCCCGGTTCCTCACATAAACCTTTCTGCTCAAGGTCCCCTGGGCTCGGCATCCCATCGCACAGTCGCGGTCACAGGTGCAGTACAAGCCCCCGCGTGCTCATATAAAGACCGCCAGCACGATGGCTTCCCCCATAACTCATGGGAAAAAACGTTCTCAGGCGAGCTACGGACAAAAAATCGACGTGTTTGAAAGCGATACCTCGCACTTTGGAGAAGGCAATTGCAACTCCCCCAAGACCTCACACAATCCCCCGATTCCTCAAGACATCGCCCCCACCAGCACATGCTGAAGCCCCCAAGGCCTCATCCAGTCGCCCCCGCAATCTCACAATGACTCGGACAAAAGCACGATAAACCGGGCTTTTTGGAGCTCCGAATCCTTGAATCTGGAATCAGGAGAAGACTCCCCGAGCAATGCTCGGGCATCTTTATCACTGGATTCCCGACAGGAGACAGTACCGTAAGGGACGTAATGCTGCCGCGCACAAAGCCGATCAGCATCGCAGGGCAAGCGTGACAAGGTCGGCACATAGTTTGTCAAAGCCTGCCGTCCCGGGAACATATGACAGCCTTTCACCGCCAGGCAAAGCCGCCAAGCTCGGTTCGGGACGATCGGCGTCGCAGGGCAGGCAGGTGAGCTCGAACTCTTGCTTGAGCCCGTCGCGGCACAGACGGCCAGCAAAAACCTGTGCTGGACCATCTGCACCAAGCTGTCGAGCAATCTGCAGTGCAGTGCAGTGCAGTGCAGTGCAGTGCCGTGGCAATCGAGACGCTCCATGATTGCAGCAAGACAATCCAGCATATCCCGCTCGTGACTGCAGGCGAGGGGGGTGAACTGGTCGCGGCGCCAAACCGGCACCACGGCAGCAGACTTCGGCTGCGGGATGCCCGACCAATCGAATTCTGCGCATACCAGCGCCAGAAATGGCCCTTGACCCACCGGCATCTGACCCACCGGCATCGCGTGCGAAACCGATCCGCTGACACCATCGCGAAGATCAATTCGTCTGCCTGAACGAAGATACAAAGCGCGGGCGTTTGCTGCCTCGACCACGATCAGCACGAAAAATCGCGGGGCGCGCGCGCCGATGGTCGCCCAGAAGGCGCCAGACAAGGCTCTTGGACCGATGAACAGGCAGTCACGCAATTGAACGCTGCCCGCAAGATAGAACGGTGCAGCAGCGCCAAGCAAACAGTCCATCTGGAGATGCGCCCCGCGTTCGGCGAGAGTTTCGATATCGAGCCGACCCATCCTCGCGCTGGCCAACAGGTCCATCAAGCGCAGGTACAAGGAAGAACGAACCGGTTGCCTAGCCGCGACAAGGTCAATTTCGGGTCCGGTCTCAAAAGGGTATCGACCGCACGCCATTGCAACACACTCCGTGCCGACCCATCCTGGCACTGCCAAGTGCAGCACGACGATGCCATTTTCACCAAGGAAAACAAGCAGGTATGTACCTGTCAGGTCTGGCAGGCTTAAGGTGCCATGCAGGCAAGCTCAGGGCAGGTCGTCCCGGGCAGGCAGGTCCTGATCAGGCAAGGAAAACGATGCCGATCTTGCCTTTCAGGATCATCGCACGGCCTGCCCTGCGGGATTACGCCAAGGATGGCAGTGGTATAGCCTGGGGACTCAGGATGCCGCCAGATCGATCAAACGATATGCCACCTGGGCAAAGGCGAGTGCGAAAATCAGACCGAACTCCACAAAGAGCAGCAAGTTGCCTTGGCGAGCAAACCTGCAGGTGCACGAACGTTGGGAATTGGACTCTACCTCGCGAGCTTTCGCAGGTGTAGCTGGCAGAACTGGAGAATCTGCTTCGATCATCGGTACTCTCGCAGTGGAGATTGCACCTGCTTTAACCCATCAGCATGTTCGCACAGGCCGGCCAAGTTGGCAATACGGTGTCGTCGCAGCACTTGATGCTCGATCGTCTATCGCTAGCGAGCGGGCGATGGTCGGGTAGCGATGGACTGCACCGCTCGAGCGCTCCTGGTGCGCTAACAAATGGGCATTGCCGACACAAAAAATGCCGCAGCGACACGGGAGGACGCTGCGGCCAAACTCCGATCGGCCCACCTTACAATAAGGATTTGGGGCGGGTGGGGCGCCGATCGCTCGGGTCGTTATCTACACTCCGCTCATATCTTGCCACAACTTTCGCCCCGAAACTGGTTGAAGGTCGAAGCAACCGGATTCGCTCCGCCAAGGGCTCACGACCAGCCTGGTTCGTAGTCCCTAGTTCGTCGGCCTGATTGGTCGGCATTGCCGTTTACATGAGGGATCGGGGGCACGCTCCGCCAGCATCGCCGCTCGCTGCGGCGCAGGGCTGGAAGGGAGCGGCAGAGCCTGTCACGGCAGGGGAGGAGAGGGGGGTGGCAAAGGGCATGAAACGCTTTGCTCCAACGCCACGCCTTCAGAGCCTCGTCCAGCGTCTTGGCGGGCGATGGTACGGTGACTATGCGATGTGTCGCTGTCCTGCACACGATGATCGCATCCCGTCCCTCTCGCTCCGCCAAGGTCAACGTGCCATTCTCGTGACGTGCCATGCCGGTTGCCCAAGAGAAACGGTCGTGCGCCTTCTAGGCCTTGACCGCGCCCCAGTTAGCGGTGTCCTGGCCACGCCCCTGCCGAACGTCTGCCATGTGACGAGCAGTGCCGCGCTAGCCCTCTGGAGCCGCGCTGGGACTGTCGAAGATACGCTTGCAATGCGTTATCTTTGCGACTTGCGCGGCTTTCCCCGGACGAGCGTGAGGGCCCTGCACGATATCCGCTATCTCGAACGGTGTCCGCTCGGGTCGGGCAAGTCTGCGTCATACCGTCCGGCCTTGCTTGTCGCCATGCGAAAAGCGGATCGGGTATGCGCCATGCAACGCATCTTCCTCGACCCGCAAACCGCTGCATGTACCGGCAAGTTCGTTCTTGGCCGGGCTGTCGGCGCTGCCTGGTCCAATGGCCACCCGAGCTCGGTGATGGGTATCTGCGAGGGCTTCGAGAGTGCAGCTGCCTTCACCTGTCTCACCGGAATTCAGGCCTTTGCTACCATGGGAGCGGCGCGCTTCCACCAGATCGACTTGCCGCAAGGTCTTGAGCGGTTGATCCTGCTGGCAGACAATGACCGGGAGGGGCATCGCGCCCAGAGGAGGGCATCTCGCACGCTTGCCCGGCCAGGCCTCGACATCGAAACCTTATGGCCGCCACGGGGCCTGAACGACTGGGCTGACGCCTTGAAGCAGTAGGCAGCATACAGGCTTGTGTTCGCGCAGGTCGTGCGAGTCTTTCGCGCCCGCTGCAAGAAGCGATCGTCTCTATGTCAAAAGGACAATTCCCCGGTTCCTGGAGGAGGGCGGTGGCGAAATGGTCGCGACGGCGCATTGCCGTAACCCTCTTACAGGTTCAGCCACTGGTCGACGATCAGGCTGATTGGCAGGATGATAGTACGGAGTCAGGAGCAGGGAGGCCCATGGCCGGATCGAGGCACCGCTTCCTGGCATTCTGGGACCATCGAATCTGCTGAATCTGCCAACGTAAAAATGGCCCTGCTTCCAGGCTTCAGGAAGCAGGGCAAGGCAAGGACAAGGCCAGTCGATGCTGCTCTTGAAGTTGCAGATCCCGGTCTGTCCCCCGCGCAAGCTTTGCGTCCCCTTTCCGAGGATTTCGGCATGCACTGGGGCAAAAAGCAAGTATCCGTGCGGTGCGTGATCTGCAACAACTGGGCTACGAACCCCTGCTCATGGCCGCGAGCTCGGTTCAGGGCACGAAGGAAAAGTCATTCTGCCACCATACGGTCTCAGGACGTTTCGTGCTCGGTTGTCGGGCGACATCGTGCATTGTCCGCGAGCGCTTCAAGGGCATGCTCGATATAGATCGCAGCCATTTTCATGCCCATGGCATCGAGCTGGCGCTGAATCGCCTGCAGGGCCTGTGCAAGCTCTTCAGGGCGGTTTGGCTCATTACATGGCGTAGGCAAGGTCGAATACCGGATTGAATTGCGCTGCCATGTTCTCCAAAACCTCTGAAACAGTGCCCAGCCCCCGATCGGTCAGGCAGAGCCAAAAGCGCCGACGGTCGTTGATGTCAGGCTGGCGAATGACCAGTCCTCCATCGTCGAGCAGTTTCAGCCAGCGCAGCGAGGTTGCGCCAGCAAGATTGGTAAGGAGGGTGATGTCAGTAATGCTGACCCGGACCCTTTCGCGTCTTGCGATGTAGAGTTCGATAAGAATGCGCCAACCAGGATTGCATGCCGGCAGGATTGGCAGGAGCTCCTCCCGCTTGGCAAAGTTCTCCTTCAAGGCTCGCGCGATCGCAAGGGCGTCGAATTGATGCGAGGTAGGGACTGCCCGTGGCACGTGCTGGGGCTCGAGCAACTGTGTCAAGATCTTGCTCGCTATCCCGATCTGCACTTTCTCGGCATGGTTCATGGCGAGATGCTCTTCCTCTTCCCGTAGTTCTGGCAAGCCTGCTCGCACACCATCGCAACCTGGTCATTGCGATCGATCAAAGTTGGCAAGGCGCAGTGTCGGCACGGCAAAAGGCCAATACCGCTGCCACGTGCCCGATGACGATCGTGGACCTGCCTCCCGCACCGTTGCGAAATCTGCTCAAGCCCCGGACGAATGTCGCCCCTTCCCAGTTTCGTATTGGCACGCGCGTTGGTAGCACGAGCAGGTGCCAGCGGGCTTCACACACTGCTTGCGAGAAGCTGACTTACCGCCTAAGCGACAGGAATGGCCGTTTATTTCCACGAAGAAGACCTTCCCGAAGGCGTGCTTGCGCCCGGTGCCGTCGCCGTCGATACCGAGACGATGGGGTTGATCACGCCGCGTGACCGCCTTTGCGTCGTGCAGATTTCGGACGGGCAGGGCGACGAACACCTCGTCCGCTTCTCACCGGGCAGCAGCTATGCGGCGCCCAATCTGAAGGCCGTGCTGGCAGACCCTTCGCGGGTCAAGCTGTACCACTTTGCGCGGTTCGACCTTGCCGCGATCGAGCACTACCTCGGCGTGGTCGCGGCGCCCGTGTTCTGCACCAAGATCGCCTCGAAGCTGGTCCGGACCTATACCGATCGCCACGGCCTCAAGGACCTGGTGCGCGAACTGCTCGGCAAGGAAATCTCCAAGCAGCAGCAGTCGAGCGACTGGGGTGGGCCGGTGCTGTCCGATGCGCAGCAGGAATACGCCGCATCCGACGTGCGCCACCTCCATGCCATGCACGCGATCCTCGTCGAGCGTCTGGAGCGCGAGGGCCGCACCGCGATGGCGCAGGCCTGCTTCGATTTCCTGCCGATGCGCGCCCGGCTCGACCTCGCAGGTTGGGCAGAGCGTGATGTGTTCAGCCACGAGTAAAGTGGCAAAGGACAAGGGCGGGCGATGACTGTCGCGGCAGACACGATTCGCACACAGCGTCGCAGCTTTGCAGCGCCGGGCGGCTTTCATGACCGTCTTGTCCATTTTCTCGCGCGCGGCTTGCCAGCGCTGGTCGGCGCTCTGCTGGCTGTCATGATCATTACGCCGCTTTCGCCACGCGGCGAAATCAGTTTCCTGCTGGATCGTCGCAAGGTTGCGATGGTCAATGAACGCATGCAGGTTTCGAGTGCCATGTATCGCGGGCAGGATGATGACGGTCGCAATTTTTCGATCACCGCAGGCTCGGCAGTCCAACGAACCAAGGCGCAGCCCATGATCGAGCTGGATCAACTGACCGCGCGGATCATGCTGGACAATGGCCCGGCCTTGCTCACTGCGGGCAGAGGCAACTACGATTTCGGGAAGGAGATCGTGGATATCGCAGGCCCGATCAATGTCCAGACTTCGGACGGCTATCGCATGACTGCGACGAACGTCGACATCGATCTTGGCAGCAAAACCCTCAAGAGTCGCGGGCCTGTCGAAGGGCGCATTCCTGCCGGGACCTTTTCCGCCGATCGGATTAGCGCCAATCTGAACGAGCGTACGGTTGCGCTCGAGGGTAATGCCCGCCTCCGCATGGTACCGGGCAGGATGCAAATGCCATGAGCAGGACACCGATGACCAAGTATCCCCTGACAACGCGCGAGATCATTCGTTCGGCCCGTCCGCTGCGCTGGGCCGCTATCGGTTTTGCCGCGTCGGCCGCGCTCATGGCGGGTGGTCAGCATCTTTGGGCGCAGGGCATCTCGGGACATGACAGCAATGCGCCTGTGAACTACGCGGCAGATCGCATCGAGGTGCAGGACAAGACAAAGCGCGTCGTCCTGTCCGGCAACGTCGACATCACCCAGTCGGATTTGCGCATGCAGGCCGCCCGGACAACCGTTGCCTACAGGAATGCCGGCGACATCCAGATCGACAGGATCGATGCGACAGGAGGTGTCATGGTCAACCGTGGAGGTGAAAGTGCGCGCGGCGATGTTGCCGTCTACGACTTCAACCGCAACATCATCACCATGACAGGGAACGTGGCGCTCCGTCGCAACGGCGATACGTTGAACGGCGGGCGCCTGGTCATCGATCTCGATTCTGGCCTTTCGAGCGTCGACGGGCGATCAGGTGGCGGTAGCGGCGGCCGCGTCAGCGGAACTTTCAACGTCAAACGCAGGAACTGATCAGCTTCATGCTCCACGCCCGACGACCGGAGGAAAGTGCGAGACCATGTCCCAGAAGATCTGGTCCGGTTCGGAGCGGCGATTGAAACGGAAGGCAAATTCTCCGAGATAGAGCCACAGGTTGCCTCTTGCGAAATGGCCGTGCCCAGCTGCCATGACCCTGCGGAAATGCATCCAGAAGACAAGTATGGCGTTGTCGATCCCGGAATACCGGGAGGCGGGCTCGATCGCGAACGAGCGTGCCAGTCCCCAGTTCGACCGAAACTGGTTGAGGCGCGCATGCTCGATGCGGTCGCGATAGACCAGGATCGACCCGGGCCGCACCTTTGCCCGGACGATAGGATGGATCGTCGAGGGCCTGCGATCTGCAACAACGACCGGTACGACATGGGATGCGTCGTGAATTGCCATGACCAGCACGCTACGCGATTGGATACGACTGCCTCGCGCCCCTTTTATCCGCTGGAATGACAGGCCGACGGGTTCGCTCGGCCCACCCAATTGCCTTTCATCCTCGAGCAGAGCCATGTGCTGTCGAATGCGTTTGCAGATGATATGGGCGCTGCCCCCGGTCAGGCCGAACATGGTTTGAAGGAAGGCGCGGGAAATCCCGCTACGGGAGTTTGCGAAGTAGACCATCGCCATTATCCATGACGTGAGAGGCCAGGTGCTGCGTTCGAACAACGTGTCCATTGTCACGATCCGGTGGAAGGCCTGGCAGCACGTGCCTGAATACGTGCCAATTCTTTTCGTGGGCACGAGTTTGACCGGCCTTGCGCATGTCGGGCACAGGCTTAGCTCTTTCTCGCGACACCTGAACAGATGGGCGACTATTGCCTCCTCGCTGCCCAGGCATTGCTCGACCTGACGAAAACTGGTGCCGCTGCGGTGGCGAGGTGCGCTGACGGGGCGCAGCTCCGCGATCCCCTGTAAAGATGGGCAAGCCGCTGCTTGTGCCACGTCAATGGCCCTCGTCGAGTTGCAATGCCGGCATCAGGCCGAGTTCGAGGTCCATCTCCAGATAGGCCCTGGGATCGTCCGGGAAGGCAGGAAAGTGCGACACTGCATCCCAGAAGGTCTCGCGGCTCCTCGTTCGCCTGTTATAGACAAAATTGAACGCGTTTATGTATTTCCATGCATTCTCACGGTCTATTCGCAGGTACGTCAGGCGCAAGGTGCGCTTGAGATGCCACCAGTAAGTCTCGACCTGGGCCTGGCAGGCTCCGTTGCTATTGACCCAGATCCTGCGATGATGATTGACGACCTCATGATGCCACCCTCGCCGGTGCAGGCCGCGATAGCCGGCAAAGCCGTCGGTCACGAGTATGGATCCAGGCCTGACGACGTGTTCGATCAACGCGACGAGCGTCGCTGCGCGCCTGTCAGGCACAATCGCCGTCAACAGGTCCTGACGCGTACACAGGGCAACCAGACTGGCCTTGTTGGGCCGGTTGCCCGTGGTCAGGACGCCGCGCAGCAAGGCCTCGTCGATAAAGACCTGCTGGCCAGGACCGCCGATGCGGTTGCGACCGGTCAACATGGCGAGGTGGCAGCGGATCCGGTCGCACAGCGTGAAAGCGGCGGGATGGGAAATGCCGAGCAGGCGGCGGGTGAGCGATGCGGAAAATCCGACCTTGGAATTTGTGAAATGCAGGAGGACCAGGAAGAGATCGCGCAAGGGTAAGCGACTGTGACCAAACAAGGTGCCCGCCAAGGGATAGATCTCCGCGTTGCTGCAACACCGCGCGGTGAAGCACGAGCGACCCTTGCGTCTTGACCAGCGGGCGGGCCGACCGCACTTCGGGCAGGGATGGCCCTGGCCAAAGCGCATGTCGAAGACATGGCGGAGACAGGCAGCATCATCGGGAAAGACCTGATTGAACAGGTCGAGGCTTGTCCCCACGATAGTCTCTTTGGTCGAGGAAATCACCAGCGGACGCCAGCCAAACGGCACCTGTCCGTAAAGGTGCTGATCCGTAGTGTCCGCGCGGCCGCAAGCCTCGCGACATTGCCGAAGAAGCATTTGCACGACTCGTCCTCGCGACGAGCCGGGCGGTTCGTCGCGCGTGAACACAGGGAAAACGCGCCCCGCGTATTCCCCATGGGTGTTGTATTTCGCAGGCCACCCGACGGAGTCGGAGCCCGTGTTCGACCGCCGGTTCTGGCGGATCCACTCTCACGACGAAGATCGAGCAGACACTTGACGATAGCTTGCTGGAGCAGGATTTCAAGTTCTCAGGGGCCGCCGCCTTGCCGCGATACGGCAAGGCCGTTCGCACTTGGCCCTTGCCCGGCTCGCGTAGTCGCACGAGGATCGCAACGTCGCATGAAAGGCGATGCCAGTTCCGATGTACCGCGTCATTCCGGCTGCCCCGCGACCGACTTTGTCGGCAGCGTCAGGCATTATGAGTATTCTGACGCCAAGCAATAGCAGAAGCTTCGGCCGTGGCAGGGGGTGTTATGGCGCTGGCACGCAATGATAACAGGTGCGCCGCCCAGGTGCTTCGACAGACATCGCCGCTGCGCGGGGCCAGTGCCTTCCTGGACCTGCTCGATGGCCAGCCAAGCCCCCGCTAGTACGGCAGCCGTCCTGCTCGGCGCTCGAAATATCGGCAACCCGCGTGATCGAGGGTGCCGGTCATATCCACTGGAACGCCCATCTCAGGACGATGTTGAAAGAGGAAAAGCTCTTGGCTAACATGCTTGTTACTGGCGGTGTCGGCTTCATTGGCGGCAACTTCGTTCGCTATTGTAGCAAGCAAAATCCCGACGATACGATCATCGTGCTCGATTGCCTGACCTATGCCCGCAACCGTTCGACCATTGCCGATGTCGAGCAGACTGACCTCGTCGTCGGTGACATTGGCGACACAGCGCTTGTCGAGAAGCTGCTGCGCGAGCAAGGTGTGGCAACGCTCGTCCATTTTGTCGCTGAAAGCCACATCGATCGCTCGATCACGGGGCCCGACGCCTTCATCGAGACGAATGTGATCGGCACCAGCAGCCTGCTCAAGGCCGCGCGCATGTTCCGGCCATGGGATGCGCACGCTCGCCCAACCCTTGCCACACGGCGTGCCGCCCAGGTGGTTTGGCGTGCCCAGTGTCTCTTTACTGTCGAGATGCAGGCACCCTGTCGGACCCGGCACAATGCCGGAGACCATGCCCCCAAAACCTCACATAGTGGGGTTTGAGCTTGCCGTTTGGGCGTTGCAACTGCCTGACAAGCAAAGGCGGGTGAAACCAGCCACTTCATTCGCGCAGGCCTGAGGGACGCACCCGAGACAGACGCCCAACCGGGACATTACGCGCAAGGCGGAGCGAGCCAGGATTACACGCTGCGAGCGCGCGTTCCTTGCCCCAGGGTCCTCCCCCGAAGGCTTGCCGCGGTCAGCTGGCGCAGTTCGGGCCCGATGTGACACACCTGGGGCTCGGACACTTCTGCTGTCTCGCGAAACGCAAGAGAACAGGGCAGCTATCTCATCCGTGAGCCCCGACAGGCAAGTCGCCTGCTTAGTGCGTCAGGGCTGTGCCGCTTCAGGCTTCGCAGGCTTGCGGCCACGCTTGGCCACCGGTTTGACGACCTTGGTTCCGGGCTTGCGCCCCAGCCCGATCGCCTTGGCGAGTTCCCGGCGCTTTTCGGCATATGCCGGCGCCACCATCGGATAATCGGCAGGCAGGTTCCAGCGCGCACGATATTGTTCGGGCGTCATGTTGTAACGGTTCGCCAGATGGCGCTTGAGCATCTTCATCTTCTTGCCGTCTTCAAGGCACACGATGTAGTCGTTCTTGACAGATGCCCGAACCGAAACCGCAGGCTCAGGAAGGGATTCGTGTACCTCCTCAGGCTTGTCGAGACCTGCAAGAGCGTTGTAGACGTTGGCGATAAGCGCAGGGAGGTCGCCCACTGCGACGCTGTTGTTGCTCACGTGAGCGGAGACAATATCCGACGTCAGTGTGACAAGCGTTTCGCGATTGGCAAGATCATCTTGCATTTCAGTCAGCTCCCTTTGTGCATTGCAGCCCCGAATAATTCGTGAACTTCTAGCGCACGCTGACTTGCAGGACCAGCCCTTCCTTATCCGCAAGGATGATCGGCTGCGGATTTATTCAAAAACCGGAAAAACAAGGTTAATAAATGGTTGGACAATGCGCGAGTATAAGCACGTCCACGATATGATCATGTCGTCAGGAGACCGAGAAATTCAATAAAATTCGGAAATTGCTTCCGCTCATGCAAGACCCTGAAAATCGTCGTACCCAACCACAACCATACGGTCGCGTCCGTCAATGTGGTGTAAAATCGGGTGTGGCCATTGGGCTGCATTTTC
>NZ_LSIA01000163.1:0-3631 GCF_001556015.1 Novosphingobium sp. CCH12-A3
ATCAAGCCGCTATTGTGTAATCGAGACCGATATCGGCAGCCGGTGCGCTCTGCGTAATGCGGCCGACGGAGACGTAAGTAACTCCCGTTTCCGCGATCGCACGGATGGTATCGAGCCGCACGCCACCTGACGCTTCGATCGGCACGCGGCCCGCAACCAGCGCCACACCCTCGCGCAGCATTTCGACCGACATATTGTCGAAGAGCAGCCGATCGGCGCCTGCCTTCAGTGCCGGCTCGATCTGGTCGATTGTGTCGACTTCGACTTGGACCGGGAGTGCTGACTTGCCCGCCTTGGCCGCGCGCACGGCCGCCTCGATCGAGCCGCAGATCGCGACATGATTGTCCTTGATCAGGATGCCGTCGTCGAGCCGCATACGATGATTGTGCGCCCCGCCCATGCGGGCAGCATATTTCTCAATTGCGCGCAGGCCGGGTATGGTCTTGCGGGTGTCGAGCAGGATGCACGACGTGCCCGCGATCATGTTGGCATAGCTTCGAGTAAGGGTGGCAATACCGGTGAGGTGCTGCAGCGTGTTCAGCGCCGAGCGCTCCGCCGACAACATCGGGCGGGCGCGACCCTCCACGCGCATGATCGGGGCACCCGCCTGGAGCTCATCTCCATCCCTGGCAAGCCGCTCGACCCGGACATCGGGATCAAGGGCCTCGAAGAAGACCTGGGCGAGATCGATGCCCGCAACGGCAATCTGCTCGCGAGTCTGGATCGTCGCGATCAGCCGTGCGTCGGCGGGGATGGTGAGGTCGGTGGTGACATCACCACCTAGCCCCAGATCCTCCTTGAGTACGGACTGGACGAAATGACTGACGGCATCCGCGTCGAGCCCGGCAATGGGCGGCAGGGACATCATCAAGCGCGGACGTCCCCGAGAGCGTCGACATCTGTCGATACGGTCCGCATGATATCCGCCTCTTCGTCCGAGACATTGAGCAGCCGCCAGTCGGTGCCCTTAGGCACGATGCCTTCGAACGACATGAGCTTGGCGTTCGGAATGTGCGGCTCGGTCGTGCCGATCGCCGGCTCGCCCTTTTCCACCGCCTGCGCGGCGCGGTACATCTGTGTGCGGAACGTGAAGATCGCCTTGTCGCTCGACCCCAGGCGATCATCGCCACGATCGGCGAGCGTACCCATCGATTCCCACATCGCCATGTCCTGCGCCGGGATGCCGTAGATACCGGTGAAATCGCCGTCCTTCATGGCTACGCGATCCTGGAGATAGTTGTTTCCTGCGTTGCGCATCTTTTTGAAGGTGATCGGCTCGACATCCTTGCCGATCTCGGCACCGCAGAATTTGCGCCATGCGTCGGTCGAAATGCCTTTTTCGGGATGCCAGGCGACCCAGTAGAACATCGTGTTCTCATCATCGATCGGGACCAGCATCTGGCTCAGATGATATTGGTCATTCGATGGAATGTGGACGGTATAGGGCGCCACATAGAGTGTCATGCGGATATAATCAGTGGCATCGGCGTCGACGATCGGCTTGCGGATCGCGACATAGCGGAAGCCAAAGCTGGTCTTCTGGACCTCAAGGCGTGGCGCCTTGTCGGCCGACGGCCGTAGCCAGGCGGTGTCGGTCGCGGTCGATCCGCTGACCTCGGTTGCCGTCGGCATGTTGGACGAGTGCAGGCTCGAACTGTGCGCCGAGTCGATGGAGCCTTCGAGCACCTGTGCCCAGTTGCATGCGCCATGCATCTTCACGATGCTGATCTTGTCGTCCGGTACGGTCGCCCAGTTGGGCTTGTCGAACGGCGTCACCTGATCGGGATTGCCCATCCACACCCAGACGAACCCGCCGGCCTCCTGGACCGGATAGGCCTTGGTCTTCATCGTGCTGCGCAGCTTGGCGTCGACCGGCTCGGACGACATGTCGATGGCGTTGCCGTTCACGTCGAACTTCCAGCCATGATAGAGGCAACGCAGGCCGCATTCCTCGTTGCGGCCAAAGGCCAGCGACGCGCGGCGGTGCGGGCATTGCTCGTCAAGCGCGCCCAGACGACCCTTGCTGTCGCGGAACACCACCATATTCTCGCCGAGGAGGCGGACGCGCAGCGGCGTACAATCCGGTTCGGCCACCTCTTCGGACATGCACGCGGGCATCCAGTGCTGGCGCATCAGCCTGCCCATCGGCGCGCTGCCCTCGACTCGGGCGAGGATGTCATTTTGTTGGGGTGTCATCGCCTATCCTTATCGCAAAGTGGCTGTGCCAAGGCGCCGTGCCACGAAGGTGTTTCATCCACTTCTTGAAAACACTTCTACATAGAAGTATTGTGCGTTTCAAGCGGGCCGCATTTCAAGGACCGACCTGGCAGATCGAGGATAAACATGAAGGCACTTCGGATCGGCATTGTCGGCCTTGGCCGGGGGTTCATGCTGACGCTTCCGGCGTTGCGCGCGCACCCACGGGTCGAGATCGCCGCGGCGTTCGATCTGCGCGCGTCCCCACGTGCTCAATTCACGCGCGAGTTCGGAGCCAAGTCATATGAAAGCCTGGAGGGGTTGCTCGCCGCCGATATTGATGCCGTCTATATCGCGACGCCACACGAACTGCACGCGACGCAGGCAATCGCGGCCCTCGGTGCGGGCAAGCATGTTCTGGTCGAAAAGCCGATGGCGATCTCTGTCGCCGAGTGCGTCGCGATGGAAGCGGCGGCACGCCGGGCCGGCAAACTGCTCCTGGTCGGCCCCAGCCATGGCTTTGATGCCCCGGTCCGCCGAGCCGCCGAGTTGATCGCCAGCGGCGGCTTTGGTGCGGTGCGGCAACTCACGGCGATGAACTTCACCGATTTCATGTATCGGCCGCGTCGCCCCGAAGAGCTGGACAGCGCGCGTGGTGGGGGCGTTGTCTACAGTCAAGCCGCTCACCAAATTGACGTGGCGCGGCGGCTTGTCGGACGCGATGTGACATTCGTGCGCGCGGTTGCGGGCAATTGGGATTCCAGTCGCCCGAGCGAGGGCGCATATGCCGCGATGATGGGATTCGAGGGTGGGGCTGTCGCATCGCTGACGTACAGTGGCTACGCCCATTATGATTCCGACGAACTGGTTAATTGGATATCGGAACTCGGCCGCGAGAAGGATCCGGAGCAATACGGTGACACGCGGCGCGCGCTCAGGAACCTCGAACCAGCGACCGAAAGCGCTGCCAAGATACGCCGAGCGTATGGCGAGGACGGCGCATCGACCAGCGAACCGCCGGCGCCGTATCATGAGCATTTCGGCTTTGTGCTGGTCAGTTGCGAACGCGCCGATCTCAAGCTCTCGCCCCAAGGCATCACGCTCTATGGCGATGAACACCGTGAGTTTCTCGCGATCGATCCGCCAAGCCTGCCGCGGGTCGAGGTCATCGATGAATTCGTTGAAGGCGCACTCGGTCTGGTCCAGCCGATCCATGATGGCCGCTGGGGCGTGAAGACGGTGGCGTGCTGCGCAGCCCTACTCGAATCGAGCCGCACCGGCAGCGAAATCGCACCCACAGCCATGATTATCGACACTTTGGAGGCCGTTTCCGTATGACTAGATTGAACCTCTCGCTCGCCTGTTGGGGCTATGATCGCACCGAGGCGCTGCTGTCGCAGACGGTCCGCCCCGATGGGATCGATCTCAACTTTCA
>NZ_LSIA01000164.1:0-390 GCF_001556015.1 Novosphingobium sp. CCH12-A3
ATCCGGCGTGCCGCAAGACACTGTCATTCAACGAATTAGTTTCGAATCCGACTCTGAGACCATGGATCTGCTGTGGTTTCCTACGGGCGGCGGCAAGACAGAAGCTTATCTGCTTCTCACCGCTTTCACCGCTTTCTTGCGTCGGATACGCGCTAGGGGAAATCCGTCCGGCGCGGGCGTTACGGTTTTCATGCGCTACACACTGCGTCTACTGACTATTCAGCAGTTCGAGCGCGCGGCGGCCCTCATTTGTGCTTGCGAATTAGTCCGGCTGGGCCAGGCACCCGCCGGCGCAGTTGTTCTCCCCGCTCATTTCAAAAGCGATGTCCCGATATCGTAATCGTCCGGCGGGACCCGCCTTGCTTGGCGGGGGAGCGATCGGTCTTAAGC
>NZ_LSIA01000165.1:0-40751 GCF_001556015.1 Novosphingobium sp. CCH12-A3
GGTTCACAGGAAGCGCAGAAGAAAAGCGGGGCCCCGGGTCAAGCCCGGGGCGACGATTGTGTTTGTAGTGGGGTGGTGGTGGGCAGATGACATTTTCGTCTGTGCCGTTTTACTTATTGTGATGCGGGTGGAGGTGAAGGTCCTTGAAACGGCGCAGGATTTGTGATTCAGTCGTGACATGAAAAACCGTCGCCCACTTCTCCCGAAAGACAGCCTTGCGCAGTCGATGGCGCTTGTCGTCCTGCTTGTGCTTGCGGCGGTCGGCGTTGCCGGGCCAAGCGGCCTGCTGGCCTGGGGCGAGAACGCGCGGGTGCTTGAACAGCGGCAGAAGGAAATCGCGTCGCTGACGGCCGAACGGGACCGGATAAAGAACCGTGTCGATCTGCTCGATCCTCGCCATGCGGACCCCGATCTTGTCGGCGAATTGCTGCATAGCAATCTCAACGTGACGCATCCTGACGACGTGGTGATGCAGCTCAAAGATTGAGCGGGTCTCCGCCAATGCAGCGGAGGCTTACCGCCGCTTCTGGAACATGGCGTCACTGTAACTCCCGTCCATGCGCGCATCGTCGGGTCCGTAGAGCAGAGTCATCGGATCGGCGCGCGTGAAGCGAAGGGAGCGCGCATGATAGCGCGCAGCGACGGGAGTATCGCTGAAGCGGAAGTGCGCATTCCAGATCGTGAGCCAACCGCCCGGGGCAAGATGGCGATCCAGCGCGGCAACCGTCTGCGCAAAGCGGGAGAACGGCAGCAAGGCCGAACAGGACCGCGGCGCCTGGCTTTCCAGGGCGCCGTGTCGAAACACCGCCATGGCCAGAATGGCATCGAACGTCTGGCCCTCAAGCACCCCGACGTCGGCGGCTTCAATGTAGGATGTGTTGGGATCAGGGTGCAGTGCAAGATGGGCCCGGGCGGTCCGGATCATCGCCGGGTTGGGGTCAAGACCGACAATGCGGGCGTTGGGGAACCACCGCCGCAGGCTGCGGACTTCGCTGCCATCACTGCACCCGAAGGAGAGGATGCGCGGGTTGGCGAGGGTCCACAGATGCGCGTCGAGCGCCGTGAAGATCTCGGGGTAGCGATCCTCGCAGGTCGTCGGCCAAGGTTGCAGGATGGCGCTGGAATGGGTCCGCTTCATGCGCGCGATGGCGCGGCGATCCGGGTCTGCCAGGTCCCTGATCCGATCGATCGTCGAACGCACTTGTGGAACTGCAAGCAGCCCGGTGCGTAGGGACGATATCAGGGTTGAGCCGCTTGCCATGGCTTCTGGATTGCGGTTGAGTTCGCTGCGGTAAAGCTGAAACGGACTTTTCCTTACTAGTGACAAAAAGATAGCAATCTATCGGTATGCAGGGGAATGTCGGTGGTGTGTGCTGGTACCATAATCGAAGTAAGTTTTTGTGGCTGAACACGAAGGCGTGACCGAGCAACAGGCCGGCGGCCTTGCCCGGATGCAGTCGGAATCCGAATCAGTCTGGCGCTATGCGATGGCCGACAGGGCGCATGCGGTGATCGATGCTGCAGATTACTTCGCGCTCATGCGCGAGGCGATGATGCGCGCGCAGCAACGGATTTTCCTGATTGGATGGGATTTCGATACGCGGATCATCATCGGCGGCGGCCGGCGATGGTGGAACCTGCCGCGAAGGCGCGTTTCGCCGGCGCGGCTTGGCCCCTTTGTCGTCTGGCTGGCCAACCGTCGCAAGCAACTCGATGTCAGGGTTCTCAAGTGGAACTTCGGCGCCTTGAAGGCCGTCTTTCGTGGCTCGATGATGCTTGATCTGTTGCGCTGGTGGAGGCACCCGCGCATCGTGTTCAAGCTCGACAGCGCGCATCCCCTGGGGTGCAGCCACCATCAGAAGATTGCGGTGATCGACGATCGCTTTGCCGTGTGCGGCGGGATCGACATGGCGGGCGATCGCTGGGACACGCGACAGCACATCGACGACGACAAGCGGCGCAGACGGCCCGGAGGCAAGCTCTATGGCCCGTGGCACGACTGCACCATGCTGATGGAAGGCGAGGCTGCCGCTGTCCTGGGAGCCTTTGGCAGAAAGCGGTGGGAACAGGCCGGGGGTAAGCCGTTCGAGCCTTGCGAGCCGCAACGGGCCTCTCCCTGGCCGACCACGGTGGAGGCTGAATTCCGCAATGTCGAGATCGGCATCGCGCGGACGCGATCACACTTTGCCGAAGCACGCGAGGTGCGCGAGGTGGAAGCGCTGTTTCTCGAGCATATCGCGCGGGCGAAGAAGTTCATCTACTTCGAGAACCAGTATTTTGCATCGCGCAAGATTGCAGAAGCCATCGTCAGGCGGATGGAAGAGCCCGATCCTCCCGAGATCGTGCTGATCAATCCGCAAAGTTCCGATGGCTGGCTGGAGCAGACCGCGATGGACGGGGCGCGCATCCGGTTGGTGCGGGCGATCGAGCAGGTCGATCACGCAGGTCGCTTCTCGGTCTGGCATCCCTTCACGGCGAAAGGCACGCCGATCTATGTGCATTCCAAGCTGACCATCGTGGATGACGAGATCCTGAGGATCGGGTCGGCGAACCTGAACAACCGCTCGATGGGCCTGGACAGCGAGTGCGATGTGTTCATCGACTGTGCAAGGCCTGCCAATGGCCACTGTGGCGAGGCAATCCGTCGGTTGCGCGTTTCCCTCCTGGCCGAGCATTGCGGTATCGGGCCGGACCGGGTAGCGGAACTTCTGGACCAGCACGGTTCGATGGCTGCGGCCATCGCTGCTGCTCCGCAGGAGGGCAAGAGACTGGGGCGGTTCGTGCCGCACGACCTTACCGATGCGGAGAAGGCGCTGGCCGACAACGAGGTACTCGACCCAGAGCGTCCGGAGGAAATGCTGTCCTTCTATCGCCGGGGTCTGTTCAGGAGTCGCTTCCTGCGACGGCCTGCAAGGTAGCGGAGGAACGTGATGAGCAGTCTGGTAGGGCCCGATGAAGACGACGATCTGGCCCGGGGCAAGCCACCTGTTCCCGAAGACGTTCAGGACGCTATTCGCACGCTGATCCGGTGGTCGGGCGACGATCCATCACGCGAGGGACTGCTTGATACGCCCAAGCGCGTCGCGCGTGCCTGGAAGGAATATTGCCTCGGCTATAGCGAGGACCCGGCGAGCCATCTGTCGCGACAGTTCGAGGAAGTGGGCGGCTATGACGAGATCGTGCTGCTGAAGGACATTCCTTTCCAGAGCCATTGCGAGCATCACATGGCACCGATCATCGGCAAGGCGGCGATTGCCTATTTGCCGCGGCACAAGGTCGTCGGCATCTCCAAGCTGGCGCGGGTCCTTCATGGGTTTGCGCGTCGCCTGCAGATTCAGGAGCGCCTGACCGCCGAAGTCGCGCAGTGCATCTGGGACAACCTCAAGCCGCATGGTGTGGCGGTGGTCATCGAGGCGAGCCACGCCTGCATGACCGCGCGCGGCGTGCGCACGCCTGGTGTTGGAATGGTGACGAGCCGGATGATGGGCACGTTCCTTGACGATACGCGAAGCCGCAAGGAAGTGCTCAGCCTGATGGGCTATTGAGGCAACCTAGCAAAGAAACATTACAAGTCCGTCGGTTGGTTGCACACAATCGCGGTTCTATCTTGCTTGTGTCACCGGAAAAAAGCCGGGACGTTTGCAGGAGACACAACATGAAGACGCTTGGCTTTGCAGGTCTTGCCGTTGCGCTGGGCTTCAGCGCTCCGGCGATGGGCATGGAGCACTCGACCGTCATCGAGCATGCTGCCGGCCCGATCACAGCCGATTACAGCGGAAAGACAAGGGTCGAGATGAAGCAGGTCGGCTCGGCCGGCGGTGCCGGGCGGGCTTCCTCCCTGCGCTGCCGGTGGTCCGTATCGCTTTCGGTCGAGCGGCAGGCACGGGTTGGCGCAAAGATGCAGGCAAGTCGTTCGATGCTGCGCGATGACGTGCTTACGGGATCGTCGCCGGGCTGGTGCTCGGAGCGCGGCAATGGCATCGACCGCGTGATCGAGGCGCGCCGAGATGACTTGCGCAGTGCGATGATGGCCATGGTTGCGCAGGATCGCGAAGTGATCCTCGTTGAAGCAGAAGGAGCCCACGCCAGGCAGCGCGAGGGCTGAGGAGAAATGAGTACATGACCCGCATCCACACTCTGAATGGCCTGGCAGTTCTTGGCGTGATCGCCTCGGTGCAAGCGCCGCAAGCGCTGGCCCAGTCGGTGGAAGTGGGCGTGGAGGCAACCACGGACGAAGTCCGGCGCGGGCTCAGCTGGAGTGATGGGGAAATCTCCGCCTCGGCTGATGCCAGCGTCGGCTTTGCCGGGCTCGATGCCTCGGTGCGCATGGCGGCGCTGCGCAAGTCTGACCGCCATGCCAATGCCGATGTCGTCGGCGACGTGGCTATCGGCAAGGATTGGGAAGCCGGGGCGATCACCCTGCGGACGGAAGCTATCGGGCATTTCTTCGGCGGCGCGGATATCGGTGCCGACTACGGGGAAGTGGGCCTTGGTGCGCGTTATTCGATCGGACCGCTGCAAGTGCGGGCCGATGCGTTCTATGTGCCGAAACAGGACGCGATCGGCGGGGACAATCTCTATCTGAGAGGGTCAGCGAACTTCGGCGTGCCGGCGCTGCCGATCAGTCTTTCCGCATCAGTGGGATACACCACGGGGGACACGAAGGATCTTCGCTCGGCAAGGCTGCGTCCGGCCGGGGACTATGCAGACTGGAGGCTGGGCGTGGAATACAACCAGTTTCCGTTCACGATCGGGCTCGACTACGCTGGCACCGATATCGACACTTCGGGTGTCTCGGTTTCGCCCTATGCCGATCTCAAGCACGCCGGTGACCGGGTGCTGGGGAGGGTCCGGCTTTCGTTCTGAGTCCTCAAGGAAAAAGGCCCCCGCTTCCGGGGGCCTTTTGATAGATCAGATGTTCTCGATCATGTGCTCGGCGGAGCTGACCTTGAAGTCGCCCGGAGCTTCGACGAACAGCTGCTCGACGACGCCATCGTTGACGACCATCGAGAAACGCTGGCCGCGCTTGCCGAGGCCGAAGCCCGAACCGTCCATGGTAAGGCCGAGCGCTTCGGCGAGGTCACCGTTGCCGTCTGCCAGCATGGTCACGTCGCTCGATCCCGAAGCGGCGCCCCAGGCCTTCATCACGAAGGGATCGTTGACGGCGGTGCAGGCGATCTCGTCGATGCCCTTCGCCTTCAGATCGGCGGCCTTTTCCACGTAGCCGGGGAGGTGCTTGGCCGAGCAGGTCGGGGTGAAGGCACCGGGGACGGAGAACAGCGCCACGCGCTTGCCCTTGAAGTAATCGGCTGACTGCACGGCTTCCGGACCTTCGGCAGTCGCCTTGACGATCTTGACGTCGGGCAGCTTGTCTCCAACAGCGATTGTCATCCCCATCTTCCTTTCGTTGCGCCGGGCGAGGGGGCCCGGACGAGTATGGCGGGTTGGATATAGGCGCGCTGCGGTGGTCTGCAACAGTCCGGCAGTGCGGTAATCCCGAATAGCGATATAAAGACATCTTTATATTAAGTTTGCAGAGTGGGGGCGGGCACGCTATGGGCCCTGCAGGAGCGCGCCGGTACCTTGGTCTGCCGCGCAGATGATTTTTCAGGAGAAAGCTTCGTGGCCAGCGTGCTTGACGCCAAGAACGACTACGTGATCGCCGATATCGGCCTTGCCGACTTCGGTCGCGCCGAAATCAAGATCGCCGAAACCGAAATGCCCGGTCTGATGGCCCTGCGCGAGGAATTCGGCGCATCGCAGCCGCTCAAGGGCGCGCGCATCACCGGATCGCTGCACATGACGATCCAGACTGCCGTGCTGATCGAGACGCTGGTCGCGCTGGGCGCCGAAGTGCGCTGGGCCACCTGCAACATCTTCTCCACGCAGGACCATGCTGCGGCTGCCATCGCCGCTGCTGGCATCCCGGTCTTCGCAATCAAGGGTGAAACCCTTGCGGAATACTGGGACTATGTCGGTTCGATCTTCGACTGGGGTGACGACCAGACTGCCAACATGATCCTCGACGATGGCGGTGATGCCACCATGTTCGCCCTGTGGGGCGCGCGCGTGGAAGCTGGCGAGAAGCTGTTCGAGCCTTCGAATGCCGAGGAAATCGAGTTCGTCCGCGCGCTCAACGCTTTCCTCAAGAGGAAGCCCGGCTACCTCACGCAGTCGGTCAAGAACATCAAGGGCGTTTCGGAAGAGACGACCACGGGCGTCCACCGCCTGTATCAGATCGCCAAGGACGGCAAGCTGCCTTTCCCGGCGATCAACGTGAACGACAGCGTTACCAAGTCGAAGTTCGACAACCTGTATGGCTGCAAGGAATCGCTGGTCGACGCCATCCGTCGCGCCACCGACGTGATGCTGGCCGGCAAGGTCGCCTGCGTTGCCGGTTTCGGCGACGTCGGCAAGGGCTCGGCCGCATCGCTGCGCCAGGGCGGCGCTCGCGTGATGGTCACCGAAGTCGATCCGATCTGCGCACTGCAGGCGGCGATGGAAGGCTATGAAGTTGTCACCATGGAAGAAGCGGTCAAGCGCTGCGACATCTTCGTGACCGCGACCGGCAACGAGGACGTAATCACCGCCGAGCACATGAAGGCGATGAAGCCGATGTCCATCGTCTGCAACATCGGCCACTTCGACAGCGAGATTCAGATCGCTGCGCTCGACAACTACAACTGGACCGAAGTGAAGCCGGGCACCGACCTCGTCGAATTCCCCGATGGCAAGCAGATCATCATCCTTGCCAAGGGTCGCCTGGTGAACCTGGGCTGCGCCACCGGCCACCCGAGCTTCGTGATGAGCGCCAGCTTCACCAACCAGACGCTGGCCCAGATCGAGCTTTTCACCAAGGCCGAGAACTACAAGAACGAAGTCTACGTGCTGCCCAAGCACCTCGACGAGAAGGTTGCGGCGCTGCACCTCGAGAAGCTCGGCGTGCAGCTGACCAAGCTCAGCAAGAAGCAGGCTGATTACATCGGCGTGCCGGAAGCCGGGCCGTTCAAGCCGGACCACTATCGCTACTGATCGTGCGATAGCAGCCAGAACACCAGAGGGCGGCGCGGGAAACCACGCCGCCCTTTCGGTTCTTGGAATGAGTGATACCGGATCATCAGTATTGTAGTGCGCCGGATTGTAATTCTTGGGGGCAGGCCCTAGCGAGAGGACGATGCCGCTGCTCAACCAGACCATCATGGTGTTGATCGGATTGCTGCTTGCCGCCTGGACCGCAGGGGCAGGCTGGCTGGTGCTTGTTGCACGAGCGCGCGCGCGCAAGGGCGAGGCGGTGCATCGCCAGGCGCGCCGATTGGCGAGGATGGTCGATGAATCGCCCGCCCTGCCATTGCTGGTGCGCGCCGATGGCAGGATTGAAGGCCCTGCGCGGCTTGCCGGATGGTTCGGCTTCGAGACGATGCCCGGCTACCTGACCGAACTGGACGCAGAAGGTGCAGGCTTTGACGAGGTGCAGCTTTCGCAATTGAGCGACGCTGTCCGAAAGGCGCAAAAGACCGGCGCGTCCTTCAGGCTGGCGCTCACGCCCAAGGATGGCAAACGCAGCCTTTCGGCCCAGGGACACCTGGCCGACCCCCAGATCTCTCCGGGTGGTGCAGCCTTGGTCTGGTTTTTCGACTTCTCGGAAAGCCAGGAAGAGCTGGTCCGGTTACGAAGCGAGACGACTGCGGCACGGGCGGATTTTGCCGGGCTTTCGGGCCTGATCGAGGCGGCTCCCTTGCCGATGTGGTTTCGCGGGCCGGACCTGCGCCTGCGTCTTGTCAACAGCGCCTATGTGAAAGCCGTTGGTGCTGCGAGCGCCGATGTGGTTATCGCTCAGGGCATCGAACTGATCGAACCGGTGGATGGTCTCTCCGCATCCCAGGTTGCCCGCCAGGCGCAGTCTCGCAAGGTGCCGATCGAGCGTTCGCTGCTGGCAACGATCAAGGGGCAGCGCCGCGCGGTGCGCGTCACGGACCTGCCGTTGGGCGAGGACGGCATCGCCGGATACGTCGTCGACATCGAGGAAATGGAGGAGCTGATCCGCCAGTTCCGCCGCTTCCGCGAAGCGCAGCGCGAAATGCTCGATACGCTCTCGGCGGGCATTGCCCAGTTTGACGAGAAGCGAAACCTGGTCTTCGCAAACCAGCCTTTCCTGCGCATATTCGGTGTGCCCAAGGCCTGGGTGGTGGACACACCGCCGTTCGACCGGGTCATTGACCGGATGCGAGATGCGGGCCGGTTGCCGGAAGTCCGCGATTTCCCCGATTGGCGCCGCGAAAGGCAGGCCTGGTTCCTCGCCCGCGTGCCAATCGAGGAATCCTGGCACCTTTCCGGGGGGACCCATCTGCGCGTGGTCGGCCAGCCCATGCCGGATGGCGGGCTGTTGATGATCTTCGAGGATCGTACCGAACAACTGCAGCTCTCGGCGACGCGGGACACCCTCCTGCGGACGCGAACGGCGACTTTCGACAATCTGTTCGAATCGCTCGCCGTTTTTGCACCTGACGGCAAGCTGCAGCTGTGGAACCGAAGGTTTGCTGCAGATTGGGGGCTTGAGGAGGAGTTTCTCACCACCCATCCACGGGTCGACGTGCTGCTGAACAGGCTGGCAACGCAACTGAAACGTCCCGCGCAGATCGGCACGATAGCGCAGGTTATCCAGGCTGCGACGCTGGAGCGCAAGCAGCGTTCCGGCCGGTTGACGCTTGCGGATGGACGCCATTTTGCCCTCGCTGGCGTGCCGCTTCCGGACGGGAACGGGATGCTCACGGTCCTGGACATCACCGACAGCCAGAAGGCCGAGGCGGCGCTGCTCGAACGCAATGCGGCGCTGGTCGAGGCCGACGCGGTGAAGACGCGGTTCATAGCGAACATGAGCTACGAATTCCGCACGCCCCTCACTTCGATCGGAGGCTTTGCCGAGCTTCTGCAAAGTGGCATCGCCGGGGATCTGACGCCCCAGCAGGACGAATATGTTTCGGCAATCCTCACTTCGGTCGCGCGGCTTGGGGAGCAGATCGAGAACGTGCTCGACCTTTCGCAGAGCGAGGCCGGAACGCTGCCGCTGGAACAGGAGCCGGTGGAGATATTCCCGTTGCTGACCGAAGTTGTCAACGAACGTGGAGAGCGGATCGCGGCTGCTGGCCTTGCCTTGGACCTGCGCGGCGACAAGAGCGCCGGAACCGTGATCGGTGATGCCCGCAGGTTGCGTCGGGCCTTTGGGCAACTGGTTGACAATGCGGTGGCCGCGACACCCGAGGGCGGCAGAATCCTTGTCGTTGCCTCCCGAAGCAAGGGGGGACCGCTCCAGGTGGTCGTGTCCGACAATGGCCGCGGCATGGAGCCTGCGGTCCTTGCCCGCGCTCTTGAGGGGCTGAAGCTCGATGCCGAAGGCAAGGCGGTGGAGCGCCGGCAGGGGCTCGGCCTGCCGCTGGTTCGCCAACTGGTGGAAGCGCATGGCGGAACACTGGAGCTTGTGTCCGAGCCCGGCCTTGGCACCAGCGCCATCGTGGTGCTGCCGTGATCTTCGAGTTGCCCGACCTGGACAGTTCGGCTGTTCTCGCCCGCGAGATCGCCGCGAAACTGCGCCCGGGCGATGTGATTGCCCTCTCTGGCGGCCTGGGCGCGGGAAAGACAACCTTGGCGCGATCAATCATTGCAGCACTGGGACACGCCGGAGAAGTGCCCAGTCCCAGCTTTGCCATCATCGAGCTTTATGATCCGCCGTCGGTGCGTCTGCCCCTGGTCCACGCAGACTTCTACCGTCTGGACGATCCGTCCGAGGCGGAAGAGATCGGTCTGGATGACTATCGCGAAGGCGCGGCGCTGCTCGCTGAATGGCCGGAAAATGCCGGGGGCTTCGCGCATGAGCCCGGATGCCTTTCGATCGTGCTGGAATCCACGGAAAACGGCAGGCGGGCCATTGTAACGCCGGGGCGCGATTGGATAGAGCGAGTACCATGGACCTGACTATTCCTTCGGGCGTCGACGCCTTCCTGAACAAGGCAGGCTGGATCGGCGCTACTGTCGAGCCACTGCCTGGCGATGCATCGTTCCGTCGTTACTTTCGTATTCGCCGATCAGCGGGCAATGCGATGCTGATGCACGCGCCGCCGCCCAACGAAGATCCCGAGCCGTTCCTTCGCGCTGCCAAGTGGCTCGATGCAAATGGCCTGCGCGCGCCCCATGTCCTCGCCGAGGATCCGGCGCAGGGCTTTGTCCTGCTGGAGGATTTCGGTGACGTGCGCATGCGCGAATACCTCGATGCCTGGCCGCAGGATGAGGAAGAAGTCTATCGGCATGCCATCGACGCCCTGCTGCAGCTGCGCAAGCTGCCTGCGGGGCCTTTCACGGGATATACGCTGGCCGAGTATCAGCGCGAGGCTCGCCTGTTCATCGAGTGGTACGTGCCTACCCAGTCCCTCTATGTCGATGGGCGGGGCTGGAACGCAGCCTGGGAAGAGGTCCTGTCGCACCTTCTTCCGCGTCAGCGCCCCGGGGTCACTGTCCTGCGCGATTATCACGCCGAGAACATCATGCTGCTCAACGGCCTGGATCGACAGGGGCTGCTGGACTTTCAGGATGCCTTGAACGGCCACCCGGCATACGATCTGGTATCGCTCCTTCAGGACGCGCGCAGGGATGTCTCGCCGGAACTCGAAGCCAGCATGCTGGACTATTACCTGCAGAAGACCGGCGAAGGCGACGATTTCCTCGCGGATTACGCCCGGCTTGGCGCGCAAAGGAATGCCAAGATCGTCGGCATCTTCGTGCGGCTTTGGAAGCGCGATGGTAAACCGCGCTACCTTGACTACATTCCTCGCGTCTGGGCTCTGCTGGAACGCGATCTCGCGCATCCGGCACTGGCTCCGGTTGCCGCCTGGTTCGATGCCAATATTCCGGCAGACCTGCGGGCCAGCATGGGCGGATCGTTTAGGGTATGAGCAAGCCTCTTGTGAGCGACGTGGCCATGGTTCTTTCGGCGGGCCTTGGCAAAAGAATGCGCCCGCTTACGGCGACGCGGCCAAAGCCTCTGGTGCAGGTGGCGGGCAAGCCCTTGATCGACCATGCGCTGGACAAGCTTGATGAAGCGGGCGTGGCCCGGGCCGTGGTCAACGTCCATTATCTTGCTGACGCGATGGAAGCGTATCTGGCGCAACGCAAAAGCCCGGCCATCGCCATTTCTGACGAGCGGGCACAGTTGCTGGAAACCGGCGGGGGCATGGTCAAGGCATTGCCCTTGCTTGGCACCGATCCGTTCTTCTGCCTCAACTCCGACAATATCTGGCTAGACGGGCCGCGGAACGTCTTTGCCCACCTTTCGGATCACTGGGACGCCGACAGGATGGATGCGTTGCTGCTGCTCGTGCCCCATGCGCGGGCGTTCAACTATCGCGGGAAGGGGGATTTCCACATGGATGCCCTGGGCCGGATATCGCGCCGTCGGACCGGTCGTGTGGCGCCTTTCATTTACAGCGGCATCCAGATTGTTTCGCACCGCCTGCTCCGTGACGCGCCGGACGGTCCGTTCGGAACGATGGTGCTGTGGCAACGGGCCATTGAAGAGGGGCGGCTTTACGGATTGTCCCACCAGGGACTGTGGTATGAAGTGGGCGAACCCCAGATGATCGCCCCAACCGAGGCTGCGCTGAAGCGCGACTGACATGGCCGAGTTCTCCACCCGTCCGCGTGTCTGGTCCATCGCGGCGCACAGGGGTTTTGCCGACGCCTTGGTCGCCGGCCTGGTCCCTCGTTATCGGGAGGATCGGTTTGGCCTCGCGCGCCTGACGTTGCTGCTGCCAAGCCAACGCGCAATCCGCACGGTCACCGAAGCTTTCGTGAGGATAAGCGGGCAGGGACTGTTGCTGCCGCGCATGGCGGTGGTGGGCGACCTTGACCTCGACGAGACGCTGGGACCGTTGCTTGACCCGATCGGTGCCGGCGCGGGGATTCCCGATGCCGTGGACCCAGTACACCGGCTGCTCAAACTCTCCGCGCTGATCCGTGACGAACTGGGCGCCGAAGCGCCCGGTGAAGCTGCCTTGCTGCGACAGGCCAGAAGCGTAGCACAAAGCATCGACCGGCTCCTCGTTGAAGGCGTGCGTCCCGAGGACATGCTCGACGAAGGCATCCTTGGCCTCTCGTCGGAACTGTCGGAGCACTGGCGGGAAAGCACCAAGCTGTTCGCCACCGTATTCTTCAAGTGGAAGGACGAACTGGCGCGGCTGGGCAGGATCGATGCGCCCGAACGACGCAATCTGCTTTTGGCCCACGCGGCGCAGGTGTGGAGGGAAACCCCGCCTGCCCATCCCGTGATCGCTGCGGGCGTAACCTCGGCCTCGCCTGCGGTCGCGAATTTGCTGCGGGTGATTGCGGATCTTCCGGACGGCGGCGTAATTTTACCCGATCTTGATCTTGCGATGGATGTATCGGTCTGGGACGCGCTCGGGTCTGCAGGCGGACCTGACGGCAAGGTATTTCAGCGCGGGGATGTCGTAACGCATCCGCAGTATCACCTGAAGCTTCTGCTGAACCGCATGGGGATCGGGCGAGGTGAGGTTGAGCCGTGGCACCGTTCTGGTCTTGCGCCCGCGCCGCCGGAACGCAGCCGCGCAATCTCGAATCTCTTCCTGCCGCCGGAAGCCAGTGCTGCTTGGGCTTCGCTCGAGGCGAGGGAGCGCCGTCTTTCCGGCGTTCGGATGATGGAGAGCGCCAACCCGGAGGAAGAAGCGCAGGCCATTGCCGTGTTGGTCCGCGAAGCTCTTGACGAGCCAGAGCGCCGCGTGGCGGTGATCACGCCGGACCGCAGTCTGGCGGCGCGGGTCGTGGCGCATCTTGGCCGCTGGAATATTGGCGTGGACGATACGGCCGGCCGGCCATTGCCGCAGACGGCGGCAGGCAGGGTGATCCTTCAATTGGCCGAAGTCGTTGCCGAGCGGGCCGCACCCGTCCCGCTGCTTGCCTTGCTTGGCCACCCGCTGGTCTGCGCAGGCGAGGGCAGGGCGAAATGGCTCGAGCGGGTGCGACAGCTGGATCTGGCCCTGCGTGGCCCCCGACCCGGCCCCGGACTGGCTGCCATCCGGATCAAGGCGAAGGAACATGAAAAGCGGTATCCGGGTCTTGCAGACTGGTGGTCGGTCGTCGAGGACCTGCTGTTTCCGCTGCTGTCGCTCGATGGCCACGCGTCGCTGGATGCGGCGCTGATAGCTCTGTCCGAAGTGGGAGAAGCGCTGTGCGGGCAGGGGCTGTGGGCGCAGGCCGATGGGCGCTGTCTCGCGCAGTTCATCGAGACCTGGCGCGAAGCTGCTTCAGAGCATCCAGGCCTTTTGCCGCCCGAAGAACTGCCGGCACTGTTGCGCGATGCCATGGAGGAAGTCTCCGTCCGCCCGCCCTATGGGGGGCATCCGCGTCTGGCGATCTACGGCTTGCTCGAAGCGCGGATGAGCCGCGCCGATCTTGTCATCTGCGCTGGCCTGACTGAAGGCTCCTGGCCAGGCAGCCCGGCGACTGACCCGCTGCTGGCACCTGCCATCCTCCGCGCTCTGGGCATCCCGGGCGCCGATTTCCGCATCGGTCTTTCTGCACACGACCTTGCTGCCGCACTGGGAGCGCCCGAAGTCGTGCTCAGCCATGCGCACCGCGATGCAACCGGTCCGGTCATTCCTTCGCGCTTCCTGCTGCGAATTCACGCAATGCTTGGCGAGCAGCTTCGGCGCGAGACGCGCGCGGTCAGCCTAGCCCAAGCGTTGGCCGATCCCGAACCGGAGCAGCCTCACCCCCGGCCGCACCCCATGCCCAGTGCGGAGCAGCGGCGCGTTCCGATTGCTGTTACGGCACTGGATCGGCTGCGCGGCGATCCGTACCAGTTCTATGCCTCGGCGATCCTTGGTCTGCGTAGCCTGGATCCGGTCGATGCCGATCCGACGCCTGCCTGGAAAGGCACCGCAGTTCACGATGTGCTGAAGGCATGGCACGATGGCGGCGGTCGTCCCGGCGAACTCGTGCCGCTTGCCGAACGCATGTTCGACGAGATGAGCGCGCACCCCTTCATGCGGGCGATGTGGAAGCCGCGCCTGATTGATGCCTTGCTGTGGATCGAGGAGGAAACGGACCGCCTTGCCGGGGAAGGCCGCGACGTTCTGGCGATCGAGCGCAAGGGCGAGATCATGGTTGACGGCATCCGCATTCACGGCCGTGCAGATCGTATCGACAGGCTGGCCGACGGAACGCTGGCCGTAGTCGACTACAAGACCGGCACGCCGCCATCGGGCAAGATGGTCGCGCAAGGATACGCCCTTCAGCTTGGCCTCATTGGCATGATCGCCCGTGGCGGTGGCATGGAAGACGTCTCGGGCGAGCCAACGAAGTTCGAGTACTGGTCGCTTGGCCGGAACAAGGATCGCGGCTTTGGCTACATGAAATCTCCCGTCAAGGAAACGGCGCGGCAGACCGGCCTGTCGCTTGAAGACTTCCTGCCCGAAACCGAGCGTTTCCTGCGTGAAGCAATTGCGCGTTGGTTGCTCGGCAGCGAGCCGTTCACGGCGCGGCTCAATCCCGATCTTCCGGGCTACAGTGATTTTGACCAGCTGATGCGTCTCGACGAATGGCAGGGTCGCGAAGAGGAAAGCGGCCGGTGAGCAAGGTCTATCCCCTCAGGGACAATCAGGCGCATGCGGTCCATCCGCAGCGCACCGTCTGGCTATCTGCGTCCGCAGGGACCGGCAAGACGCAGGTCCTTTCCGCGCGCGTTCTGCGCCTGCTTCTGCAGGAGGGTGTCGAACCCGAGCAGATCCTTTGCCTGACTTTCACCAAGGCGGGTGCCGCCGAAATGGCGACGCGCGTCAACGAGGTTCTCGCCAGCTGGGTGCGTCTTCCCGAGATCGAGCTCGCCGCGCAGTTGAAGGCGATTGGCGCGCCGTTCGGACCCGAAACCGTGGCCCGCGCGCGCAGCCGCTTTGCCGCCGTGCTCGATTGCCCCGGCGGCGGTCTCAGGATCGAGACCATTCACGCCTTCTGCCAGTGGCTGCTTGCATCTTTTCCCGTGGAGGCGGGATTGCGACCGGGCAGCCGAGCCATGGAGGACCGCGACAGGGCACTGCTGGTTCGGCAAGTGCTGGCCGAATTGCTGGTTTCGGCCGAAATCGAGGGCGACGAGGCATTGATCGACGGTCTTGCCTCGCTCTCGCGCCGGATGAGCGAGGATCAGGTGGAAGCCTTTCTGCTGCGTTGCGCCGGTGCACTGGATCTGTGGACAGGGCCGGGCGCATGGCAACCGCCACTGCGCCCGCGGATCAACCGCGTGATCGGGCTGGGCGAGGATGACGGGCCGGAGAGCCTTGCCGCCATGTGCGCCGATGATCGGTTCGATTGCGAGTCCGTCCGGCGCTGCATGGAGATGAACAGCGCCTGGGGCACCAAGAGTGGTATCGAAACCGCGAACACCCTTGGCGACTGGCTCGCCGCGGGCCCGGAAGGGCGCCTGAACACCTTTGCCGCGCTGAAGAGCCAGTTTCTCACGGCCAAAGATGAAGCCAAGTCGACCACGAACATCGAAAAGAAGCAGCCCGGATATGCCGACTATGCCGCGCGGGTCATTGCCTGCGTCGAGGCAGTAAAGGCCCGCAAGGCACAGCTTGATCTTGCCGACCTGCTCGAGACAGCGCTTACCATCGGTCGCCGTTTTGCCCTGGCCTGGAGCGATGCCAAGGCGCGCGAGGGCTTCATCGATTTCGATGACCAGATCCGCACCGCCGCTGACCTTCTGACCAAGCGCACCAGCGCCGAATGGATCCGCTTCAAGCTCGATCGCCGCTTCGACCACATCCTTGTCGATGAAGCGCAGGACACAAATGCCTCGCAGTGGGAGATCGTGCTCGAAGGGCTGGTGTCGGACTTCTTCACCGGCGAAGGCCAGCGTGGGCCTGCCGTGCGCACGCTGTTCGTGGTGGGCGATTACAAGCAGGCCATCTTCGGTTTTCAGGGGACGAGTCCCGAGAACTTCGCGCAGGCGAGCCTTCGGGTCAGGGAGCAACTCGATCAGGTCGCGCAGATCCTCTCCGACCCGGACCGCAAGCTGCTCGAACTCGGGCTGGGCCAATCGTTTCGCACCTCAAGGCCGATCCTCGAATTCGTCGACCGTGCCATCGATCATCTGGGGTGGGATCGGCTGGGCCTTGATCGCAAGCCCGAGCGCCATGTCGGTCTGGATATCCCCGGCACGGTCGGCCTCTGGAAGATCGTCGGCGATGATGCGCCGGACGAGGAGGATGACGGTGGCGGGGGCGACCAGGGAGGGGGAGACGAGGGCGCCGAAAGCTGGCTCTCGCGCCCTGATCGCAAGCTGGCGGACCAGATCGCGCTGCAGGTGAAGGCGTGGATCGACAGCGGCTTCCCACTGGGCAAGGCTCAGCGCCATGCCGGTGCGGGCGACGTCATGGTCCTGGTGCGCAAGCGCAAGGAACTGGCGGGGCTGATCGTGGCACGTCTCCACGCGCGCGGCGTGCCAGTGGCGGGCGTGGACCGGCTGCGGCTTGGCGCTCCGCTTGCGGTGAAGGACCTGGTGGCCGCGCTGCGCTTCGCCGCGCAACCGCTGGATGACCTGAACCTGGCTGCGTTGCTGGTTTCTCCGCTGATCGGGTGGTCGCAGGAAGACCTGCTCGAACACGGCTATCGCAGGCAGGGCGTGCGGCTGTGGGACTGGCTGCGCCAGAACGAGGGGCCTGCGACTTTCGCAACGATGGAGCAATTGCGCAGCCTGCTTGCCCGGGCCGATTTCGATCCGCCGCAAGTGCTGCTGCATTGGTTGCTGGTGGGGCCTTGGGATGGCCGTCGCAGACTGGTCGCACGCCTCGGGCGTGAGGCCAACGATCCGATCGACGAACTGCTCAACGCAGCGATCGCGTTTTCCAGCGCCAATGTGCCCAGCCTGATCGGCTTCCTGCAGTGGTTCGACGCCGGGGAGGGAGAACTGAAGCGCGAGGCAGGCAAGGCTGATGGCCTGGTGCGGGTGATGACCGTGCACGGATCGAAGGGGCTGCAGGCGCCGATCGTGATCCTCGCCGATGCTGCGGATGATCCGGACCTGTCTCCACCCCGCGGTCTTGAGCTTGTCGAAGACGTTCTGGGGTCCGTGCGCAAGGTCCCCCTGCCGTCGCTACGAAAGGAGGAGAAGGCACCCGCTGTTCTCGAGGCGGAGGCAGAAGCCAAGCGCGCCGAGCGCGAGGAGCATTGGCGTCTGCTCTATGTGGCGATGACGCGTGCCGAGGAAGCCCTGTTCATTGCAGGGGCGAAGGGCAAAAGGCGCAGGAAGGGGGCAGGTGACCTTCCCGAGGACAGCTGGTACGCACAACTCGAGCCGCTGTTCGAGGGCGATTGGCGCAGCGATCCGCTTTGGGGCGCGGTCAAGCAGATCGGCGGTCCTGCCAGCCTGAAAGGCCAGCCGGCCAAGCGATCCGGACGTTCTGCGCGGATTGAGGTCCCGGAGGTGTTGCGCGCTGCAGTCGGCCCCGAACCTCGCCCGCCGCGCCCGCTTGCACCTTCATCGCTGGGAGAGGACGAGGCCCCGGATCCGCCAGCGCCGCCCGGTCCTCATGCCATGCTGGCGGCAAGACGCGGGACGCTGCTGCATCGTCTTATCGAGCGTCTTCCGGAACTTCCGGTCGAGCGGCGACAGGAGGCCGGTCTCGCCTGGCTTGCCCGGATGGCGAGCGATTTCGACAATTCGGACCACAGGGCCATGGTGGCGGATGCGATCGCGGTAATCGACCAACCGGGCTGGAACGACGTCTTCGGCCCGGATTCCCTGGCTGAAGTGCCGCTGGCAGCGGTCGTCGGAGGCCGCGTCGTGAGCGGCACGGTGGACCGCCTTGTCATCTCGGACAAGGGCATACGGATCGTGGATTTCAAGACAGCGCGCCGCCCTCCGGCCTCGCTCGAGGAGATTCCTGCGGCCTACATCCGCCAGATGGCCGCCTATGTTGCCGCGCTTGAAGCAATACACCCCGGCCTGCCGGTTGAAGCTGCGCTGCTCTATACCCACACGCCGCAACTGTTCGTTATTCCCGATGACCTGATCGCAGCGCAAAAGCTGCGCCTTGCCGGGGTTCAGGAATCCTTGTCCGGCTGATCTGTTGCACCGCGCGCGCGAGTGCCTAGATTGCCCTCAACCACACAGGAGTTTCACGCAATGTCGACCAAGGCCGTTTCCGACGCCACTTTTGCCTCCGAAGTTCTGGGCAGCAGCAAGCCCGTCCTCGTCGATTTCTGGGCGGATTGGTGTGGCCCGTGCAAGATGATCGCCCCCGCGCTTGAGGAGATTTCCGAGGAACTGGCCGACAAGGTCGAGATCGCCAAGGTCGACATCATGGAGAACACCGATACGGCCAGCCAGTTCGGCGTGCAGTCGATCCCGCTGCTGATCCTGTTCAAGGACGGTCAGCCGGTCGCCCAGAAGCTGGGTGCTGCGCCGAAGAGCCAGATCAAGGGATGGCTCGAAAGCGTTCTTTGAAACGCAAGCACCTTGCGCCCTCGCGAAGGCGAGGGCCTCGGTGTTGTTACGGATGATCAGCGTAAACCGACTGAGGCCCCCGCCTGCGCGGGGGCGCAGTTTTTCGGGCTAGCCCAGTTTAGACAGCCTCTCCGCCAATTCCTCGAACAGCTTGGGACTTGCCGCGCCGATCAGGCCCGGCTCAAGATGGCGATCGACGCGGTAGGGCGAACCGTCAGGTCGCGCTGCCTTGCCGCCTGCCTCGTTCAGGAAAAGCACGCCTGCGGCATGATCCCACGCCAGTGTCTTCTCGAACAGGGACACGTCATTCTGGCCAAGAGCTATGCGGGGATACTGCTCGGCGGCGCAACGGGGGATATCGACCAGCGTGTAGTGCGGCGCGATATGCTCCATCAGCGACGCGCGCTTGGACTTGTCGACAAAGACCAGCGAGATCGCGGCAATCGGCGTGTCATTGCCGCTGCCTTGCGCGGTCAGCTTCTCGCCGTTGACCCAAGCGCCCTGGCCGCGATGCGCGGTGCACAGACGGCCCGAGAGCGGGTCGTAGATCCAGCCTGCAACAGTTTCGCCGCCCTGCGCCAGGGCAACCAGGATACCGAACGGCGGCTTGCCGACCGCATAGTTGTTCGTCCCGTCGAGCGGGTCGATGATCCAGCACAGCTTGTCAGACAGGCGATCGAAGATTGCCGGATCAGCATGGGCCGCTTCCTCACCGACGATCGCCGCCTCGGGCAGGATCCTTGCCAGCCCTTCGGCCAGCATGATTTCGCTTTCGGTGTCGGCAATGGTGACGACATCGTCGACGGCCTTGTTGCTCACCTCTTCAATGGCCAGCCGCTGGTAGTGCTTCAGCAGCGTCTTTTCCGCAGTGTCCCGCATGAGGGCGGCCACTGCATCGTCAAGGGACCGGCTCAAGACCGGTAATCCGCATTGATCGAAATGTAGCCGTGCGTCAGGTCGCAGGTCCAGACCGTGGCCGAGCCTTCGCCCAGGCCGAGATCGACCTCTATCGAAATCTCGCTGCCCTTGAGATGCGCGGCGACGGGCGCTTCGTCGTAATCGGCCAAGGGCTGACCGTCACGCGCTGCCCAAGTGCCGCCGAATCCGATCGAGAGGCGGTCGCGATCGGCTGGTTCGCCAGCCTTGCCCACGGCCATGACAACCCGGCCCCAGTTGGCGTCCTCGCCTGCGATGGCGGTCTTGACCAGCGGCGAGTTGGCGATGGCAAGCCCCACCTTGCGGGCGCTCTCGTCGGACACCGCGCCGGTAACGCTGACGGCGATGAATTTCTGCGCGCCTTCGCCATCCTTGACGACGAGGTGGGACAACTCGCGACATACCTGTTCAAGCGCGGCGGCGAAGGCATCGGCACCGGGGCTGTCGAAGCTGATCAGTTCGGCGTTTCCTGCCTTGCCGGTGGCGAAGGCGAGCACGGTGTCACTGGTCGAGGTGTCGCTGTCGACAGTGATGCATGAAAACGTCCTACGGTTTGCGCCCGAAAGGCACTCCTGCAGGAATGCCGGGCTGACGGCGGCATCGGTGAAGATATAGCCCAGCATCGTTGCCATATCGGGCGCGATCATGCCGCTGCCCTTGATGATTGCACTGAACGTCACACGGGTATTGCCGATCATCGCCGAAGCGGTCGCGCCCTTGGTGAAGGTGTCCGTGGTGCCGATGGTCCGGGCGGCGTCTTCCCATGAGCAGACTTCGGCCTGGAGTGCGGCTTCGATCCCCGCACGGGCCTTGTCCTTGGGCAGCGGCACGCCGATCACGCCGGTGGAGGAGACGAAGACCTGCTCCTTTTCGCAGCCGAGGTGTGCGGCGACTTGCGACATGATCTGCTCGACCGCCTCGCGGCCGCGATAGCCGGTGAAGGCGTTGGAGTTACCGGCGTTCACCACCAGCGCGCGGGCCTTGCCCTGCTGGACGTTCTGCCGACCAAGTTCCACTTCTGACGAGCAGCACACGTTGCGCGTGAAGACGCCCGCAACCGCCGTGCCCTCGGCGAGTTCGACATAGGTGAGGTCGCAGCGGCCCCAGTCCTTGTACCCGGCGCGCGCGATGCGCGGGGTTGCGCCTGCAATGGCGGGCAGGGCGGGGAAGGGCGTTGCGAGCGGGGAAACGGCGTCAGACATGGCGATGCGCCTAGCGCGCAGGCGCTTCCGGTTCAAGTTATGCGCAGAACGCGGGTTTGTCGGCTTGTGCTTTTCTATTCACCTTATAGCTTCAGGGGATGAACTCAATCCGGTATATCTTGGCCTGCGTGGCCTTTCTCTTCGTCCAGCAGACTGCATGGGCCGCCGAGCCACGATCGCCTAAGCCAAAGGGAAACCCGGGCGAGTGGGTTACGACCCGCGACTATCCCTCCGAAGCCCTGCGGAATGAGCAGGAAGGCACAGTCGGCTTTCGCATTCTGGTCGGAACGGAAGGGGTTCCGTCCGGCTGTGAAGTCACCATGAGCAGCGGTAGTGCTATGCTTGATAGTGCTACGTGCGACCTGATCCAGTCACGGGCGCGTTTCAGCCCTGCCATGGATGCGGAGGGGAAGGCTGTCGTCGGGACCTATTCGAACTCGGTACGCTGGACGATCCCAGAAGACGCACCGATGGAATTCGGCCCCGGAGAATTCGAGGCTAGCTTCGTGATCGGCCCTGACGGTCATGCCCATGATTGCAAGGTCGAGAAGATGAGCGGTAGCGTGCCTTTCTCGACCGAGGACACCTGCAACCCCAAAGACCGCTTTTTGGTCCCCACCGGCCGCGACGGCAAGCCGGTCACGCGCCGGGTCCGCATGCGATTGTCGATAGAAGTCGAAGAGGTTGCACAGCCGCAATAAATCTGCTCGGTGGATGTAGACCTTCGAGGCAATTGCCCTTATCTGTTGCGACGATGCGCATGCTTCTTGCCCTTTTGGCCCTGATTACGGGTCTTTCCCTGCCGGAGGTGGCGCTTGCCGTCTCGCGCACGGAAGTGGCCGAAGCAGGCATGGCGACAGGCGCTTCAACTTCTGTCGAGCAGCGCCAGCAGCGTTGCACGGCCCGCGGTGGCGCGGTGCCGCAGAAGCGCACGAATGCCCGCCGCAAGACGGTGTGGCTGCCCGCTCCGGCACTGATCCGGCCTTGCGGCATTGAATTGACTGACCGCGCGCGCGAATAGCGCCACGGACAGCATACCCTTACCGGCACGACGACTGTCCGACGCTGCGCGCCGATGATGCGCATGGCCAACTACATCACAGATTCAACAGGAAAATCCGCCCATGTTCGGCTCAATCGCCAAGGCCTTGTTTGGCTCTTCCAACGATCGTTACGTCAAGTCGCTCGACAAGCTCGTTCGCCAGATCGCGGGTTATGAACCACACCTCCAGGCGCTTTCCGACGAGGAACTGGCTGCCCAGACGCCGAAGCTCCGCCAGATGCTGGCCGAGGGCAAGACGCTCGACGACATCATGCCCGAAGCGTTTGCCACAGTCCGCGAGGCTTCGGTCCGCACGCTCGGGATGCGTCACTTTGATGTGCAGATGATCGGCGGCATCGTGCTTCACCGCGGCGAGATCGCCGAGATGCGCACCGGCGAAGGCAAGACGCTGGTTGCGACACTGGCGGTCTATCTCAACGCGCTGGAAGGCAAGGGCGTCCACGTCGTCACCGTGAACGACTACCTCGCCCGCCGCGACGCCGAGACCATGGGCGTGCTCTACAGGTTCCTCGGGCTGACGGTTGGCGTGATCGTGCCGAACCTCAACGAGGAGCAGCGCCGCGAGGCTTACAATTCGGACATCACTTACGCGACGAACAACGAACTCGGGTTCGACTACCTGCGCGACAACATGAAGCACGAACGGTCGCAGATGGTGCACCGCCCGTTCAACTTCGCGATCGTCGACGAAGTGGACTCGATCCTGATCGACGAGGCGCGCACGCCGCTGATCATTTCCGGACCGACCGACGACAAGAGCGACCTTTACATCTCGGTTGATGCCATCGTGAAGCAGATCCAGCCCGATCTCTACGAGGCGGACGAGAAGACCAAGAACATCACGCTCACCGAAGATGGCGTCGAGTGGGTCGAGCGTGCGTTCGAGGAAGCCGGGTTGCTGGTCGGCTCGAACCTCTATGACGTCGAGAACACGATGGTGGTCCACCATCTCGACCAGGCTCTCAAGGCCAACGTCATGTTCAAGCGAGACATCGACTATATCGTCAAGGACGACAAGGTCGTGATCATCGACGAGTTCACCGGCCGCATGATGGATGGCCGGCGCTGGTCGAACGGCCTGCACCAAGCGGTAGAAGCCAAGGAAGGCGTGCGGATCGAGCCCGAGAACCAGACGATGGCCTCGATCACGTTCCAGAACTACTTCCGCATGTACCCGAAGATTTCGGGCATGACCGGCACGGCTGCCACTGAAGCGCCGGAATTCTTCGACATCTACAAGATGAACGTCGTCTCGATCCCGACCAACGTGCCGGTGCAGCGCATCGACGAGGAAGACGAGTTCTACAAGAACACGCTCGACAAGTTCGCGGCCATCGCGAAGCTGATCCGCGACAAGTACGAGAACGGACAGCCGGTGCTGGTCGGCACCGTGTCGATCGAAAAGTCGGAGCTGCTTTCCGAATTCCTGACCAAGGAAGGCGTGAAGCACAACGTCCTGAACGCCCGCTTCCACGAGATGGAAGCGCACATCGTGGCGCAGGCGGGCCGCCTTGGCGCGGTGACCATTGCCACCAACATGGCGGGCCGCGGCACCGACATCCAGCTTGGCGGCAATGTCGAGTTCCGCATCGAGGACGAGTTGCGCGATCTGCCGGAAGGCCCGGAGCGCGATGCCGGGATTGCCCGGATCAAGGCCGAGGTCGCCGAGGAAAAAGCCAAGGTGCTTGCCGCCGGCGGTCTGTGCGTGATCGGCACCGAGCGTCATGAGAGCCGCCGCATCGACAACCAGCTGCGCGGTCGTTCGGGGCGTCAGGGTGACCCGGGCATGAGCAAGTTCTACCTCTGCCTCGAGGACGATCTGCTGCGTATCTTCGGCCCTGACACGCTCTTCGCCAAGATGATGAACAACAACCTTGCCGATGGCGAGGCGATCGGTTCGAAGTGGCTGTCGAAGGCTATCGAGACCGCGCAGAAGAAGGTCGAGGCGCGCAACTACGATATCCGCAAGCAGGTCGTCGAATACGACGACGTGATGAACGACCAGCGCAAGGTCATCTACGAGCAGCGCGCCGACATCATGGATGCCGAAGCCGTGGGCGATGTCGTGACCGACATGCGTCACGATACGGTAAACGCCATCGTCGGCGACGCCTGCCCTCCCGGCTCCTATCCCGAACAGTGGGATGTCGAAGGCCTCAAGGGCAGGGTGCGCGATGTTCTGGGCCTCGAGGTTCCGATCGAGGACTGGATGCAGGAAGAGGCGATCGAGCCGGATACCATCGAGGAGCGCATCCAGACGCTCGCCGACGAGCATATGGACCGCAAGATCGGCGAGATCGATCCGGTGGCCTGGCGCAGCCTCGAGAAGTCGATCCTGCTTGAGCGGCTTGATCATCACTGGAAGGAGCACCTCGCGACGCTCGACGCGCTTCGCCAGGTCGTGTTCCTGCGCGCTTACGCACAGAAGACGCCGATCAACGAGTACAAGCAGGAAGCGTTCGGCCTGTTCGAGAAGATGCTCGATGCCATCCGCGAGGATGTTACGCGCATTCTCACGACCAGCGAGATCCGCCTTCGCCCGTCCGAGGAATTCCAGCTGCCCGAACTGCCGGATTTCCTTACGAGCCACATCGATCCTTTCACGGGTGAGAACGACGCGGCTCCTCTGGCGCCGGCGCCAACCATGTTCGGCGCTCTGCCTCCGCAGGCTGGCGGCGGGCTGACCGTCGGTTCGTCGGCGGTGGATCCCTATGCGGGCCAGGGCATCAGCCGCAACGCGCCATGCCCATGTGGTTCGGGGCAGAAGTACAAGCACTGCCATGGCGTTGCCGCCTGACCACTGGTTTCAGGTTTGCCGAGGGCATCTCGGTCAAGCTGATTTGATTCAAGGGCTTGAAACAAATGTTATTGTGCAATCGCCGGTCCTCGGCGATTGCACGATCCGCATTTGTTGCTAAACATGAACGAGCGATAAACAGAACAGAACGGGCCGCGTCGAAGAGTTATCCGACGGGGGCACTTGCAGAATGACGTTCAGGGAGATGCGCAAGCGGAGCTTGCTGGCAAGCGGAGGCGTTCTTGCCTTTGCGGCGATGGCCTCCACTACAGTTCCGGCGCTCGCGCAATCGGCACCCGGCCAGGCTACCACTCCGCCATCGCGCGATGAACTTCGCGGCATCACAGGGCAGGCTCCTCAATCTGCGCCACGCCTTTCGGTCAGGAACGAGATCGAGCGTTCGCCCTGTCCGCTGGAAGACCCGCAATATGCGGACATCAGGGTTACGCTGAGCGAAGTTACCTTCAACAACCTGAAGGAGATCGCACCGGACGAGCTTTCCGAGACGTGGAAGCCGCTTGCGGGAACGCCGCAGCCGATCTCTGTCCTGTGCCAGATCCGTGACGCTGCAGGAACCATGCTGCGCAACAGGGGCTACCTTGCTGCCGTTCAGGTGCCGACCCAGAAGATCGAGAACGGTCAGGTCCGGATGGAAGTGATCTATGCCCGGATCACCACCGTCCGAGCCCGCGGTGAGACTCAAGGGGCCGAGAAGAAACTGCAGCAATACCTTGGCGCCCTGACCGGCGAGGAAGTGTTCAATCAGCGCCGCGCCGAACGCTACCTTCTGCTGGCCCGCGATCTGCCGGGATACAATGTCCAACTGACGCTGAAGCCCGCAGGCACCGGAGCGGGCGATCTCGTGGCCGAGGTGAGCGTATTGCGCGAACCCTATGCTCTCGACCTGACGATCCAGAACCTTGCGTCTGAGGCTACCGGTCGATTCGGCGGACAGCTCCGCGGCCAGTTCTACGGGCTGACGGGAATGGGAGATGTCACGACGCTGTCCTACTATGCGACGTCCGATTTTTCGGAGCAGCATATCCTGCAGGGCAGCCACGAGTTCCGCCCCGGCTCCCGTGGCCTCGTCGTCGGTGGCCAGTTCACCTATGCCTGGACCAAGCCCGATGTGGCGGGGCTTCCGGCCAATGTCTCGCTCGATGCGCGTACGCTCTACGCCAGCCTTCATGCCCGTTATCCGCTCCAGCGCTCGCTTGCACGAAACATCTGGCTCAGCGGTGGCTTCGATCTAGTCAATCAGGACGTCAACCTGATCGCGCCACTCACGCAGGACAAGATCCGCGTGGCATGGGGCCGACTGGACATGGATGCCGTCGACACGTCCCACGCCCAGCCGAGATGGCGCCTCGCGTCTTCGTTCGAAGCGCGCCAGGGGCTCGCCATCCTTGACGCGACGCGGCCATGCGCAGGCGCTTCATGTGCCACGGCACTACCCGCCAGCCGTGCTGATGCCTCGCCAACCGCTACGGTCGTGCGCTGGCAGGGTGAATACGAGCGCGCGCTTGGCAAGGTGTCGTTCCTTCTCGCCCCTCGTGCCCAGTACGCCTTCAAGCCGCTGTTCGCGTTCGAGGAATTCTCGACCGGCAACTTCACGATCGGTCGCGGGTTCGATCCGGGAGAGCTGATCGGCGATGATGCCGTGGGCGCCACGGCTGAATTCAGGGGACCGCGCCTTCCGATCGGGAGCAGCCGAGAAATCCGCGTTCAGCCGTTCGTGTTCGCAGACGCCGCGTGGGTCTGGAACAAGGGGCTTGCGGGATCCGACCGCCTGACGTCTGCAGGTGGCGGTTTCCGCTCCGACATTGGCTCCCGCTTCCGTCTGGAGGCGACGCTGGCTGTGCCCCTGGAAAAGGTCGGCCTCCAGGCCCGCCGTTCCAAGCCCCGCTTTCTCATGACTTTGACCACGCGATTGCTGCCGTGGAGGAACTTCTGATGCGCGCTCATGTAAAGGCCCCCCGCAAGCAACTGCTTTCGGCTTCCGGAATCGCTCTCGCGACGGCACTTGCGGCATCGGGTTCGGTTGCGCAGGCGCAATCGTTCCAGGCTACGCCGACATCGACGTTCGGCTCTGTCTCGATCAACACCGGTTCGGGCACGACCGACATCGTCGTTTCAAGCCCGAGCGCAGTCATCAACTGGACGCCGAACGATACCGCAGCAACGGGCGGGCCAATCATATTTCAGTCGGCCGGCACGACGGCTACGTTTACCAATAGCCCTGCATCGAACGGCGACTTTGCGGTGCTCAACCGCATCATCCCTTCGGGATCGACACGTGCAATCCAGTTTGATGGGACGGTCGTTTCTCGTCTGCAATCAGCTGCGGGCGGCTCTGCTCCGGGCGGGACTGTCTTCTTCTACAGCCCTGGCGGCATCCTCATTGGTGCATCGTCGGTCTTCGATGTCGGCAATCTGGTTCTCACCACATCGGATCTCAATTACAGCACGACCGACGGCAGCTTTGACACCAGCGGCGCCTATGTCTTTCAGCCAGTCAGCGTGGCTGGCTCGCAGATCGTGGTCAGCGCCGGCGCTCAACTCGGCGCGACGACGGACGGCTCCTATATCGCCATGGTTGCGCCGTCGGTTACCAACAACGGCACCATCACTGTCAACGGTTCCGCCGCGCTCGTTGCTGCCGATGCTGCCACAATCACCTTTTCTCCCAACGGCCTGTTCGACATTCAGGTCGATTCCGGAACAAGCGCAACCGGCACAGTTGCGAGCAACAACGGTACGATAACCGGCCCAGCGGCGTCCAACCCGGACATCTTCCATCGCATCTACATGGTTGCCGTCCCCAAGAACGATGCCATCACCATGGCCATCGGGGCCGGCAGTTCGCTGGGATTCGACATCGCAGGCGCGGCGGATGTCATTGGCAACACCGTCGTGCTTTCGGCTGGCCGCGATGTCATATCAGGAAACGTCTCCACTCCATCCGGGGGTGGGGGGACGGGCCTTGCAAGCGTGATTGGTGGCGATGCCGAGATAACGTCTGATTTCACTGCTCGCGCGACCGGATCGGTAAGCCTTGGTTCTGGAACCAGCGCGGGTCTGAATTTTGCCGCGAATGTCCTGATCGAGGCTACTGGGGGCGCCTCAGGCCTGTTCGCAAATGCCGGTGGCTCGGTCAATGTGGCGGGCAATGTCGAAACGCATGTTGATGTTGTGGGAACTGACCCGGCAGTAAGTGCTGTCGCATTTCGCACTGAGCTTTACGCGACCGATGGCGGGGTAATCAACGTTGCAGGGGATGTGCTCCTCACTGCAATCGGATCTGGCGCATCACAATTTTCTCCCGGCTTCAATGCCGGGACGGGTCAGGGTGGCTTCGCAATCATCCAAGCCAACAACGGTGGCCAAATCAACATCGGAGGCAGCGCGAGCCTGCAGGCGAACGGATTTGGCGGCATTGGACGCACGATCGGAGTCGGGGGAGGAACTGCTCTTGGTGGAACAGCCGCCATACTTTCCACGGGAACGGGAGGGGCTGGGGTCTCGATTGACGGCCCAGTAGAAGTCCAGGCGTTTGCGAACGCTTCCGGAGGCTCCGGTTGCGTTACCTGCGTGGTAGATGGGGGCAATGCCGTCGGCGGCTTGGCTGCAATCAGAGCATCGGGCGATGCGTCGATCGCTATAGGTGGCCTGTCGTCACTCACGGCATTTGGCGGTGCAGGTGGTTCGATAACGGCGGCAGGGGGCAACGCTACGGGGGGACAGGTCAACCTGATGGCAAGTGACACGGCGTCAATTTCCTTGGCGGGTGTCTCTGGCTTTGCCGATGCCTCATCTGGCATTGGGGAAACTTTCGGTGGAACAGCCCAAGGCGGGGACGTCTCGGTCGTTACCACCGCAACCAGCGGGATTGGCATAGGCATTGCCGGTCAGGCTCACTTCGACGCGTCCGCGTACAACAATGCTGGTGGTGGACCGGGCGGGCAGGCCGGTGCCGCCACAGGTGGTACAGTCACATTGCTGTCTGACACGACGGGTATCACAGTCAGCGATGACCTCACGGCAGCTGCAAGTGGCTTTGCCGGGCCGGGCTCTCCAGGAACCCTCCAGGTCCTGGGAGGAAGCGTCTCCGTCGAAGCCCGAAACGGTGGGTTCCTGTCAGCTGCAACCGGTATCACCATGACAGCGAACGCAATCGGTGCGGATACGGGCGATGCCACGAACGCAAGGAGTGCGACTGGTGGCTCGGTTGATCTTTTCGCCAACGGCGGCACCATCCAGACCACCCACTTGTTCATGTCTGCCAACGGCAGTGGCGGCGCTCAGTTCGGCAGCGGTGCCTCCGGGGATGGAACGGGTGGGCTCGCGCGGCTGCGAGTATCGACCGGAGGGTCACTGGCGGCGAGCGGAGATATCGCCGTCGCGGCAACCGGACGCGGCGGGGATGCGTCTGACGGTACGGGCGCGGGAGGCACAGGCACAGGCGGCACCGCGCGGATAGCCATGACTGGCGGACAACTATCGGCCGGCGGTTCGTTTTCCTTTGTCGCAGAAGGTTATGGCGGCCCGGGGATGATCGCCGGTTTCGGCCAGGGTGGTCTGGTCGACATTGGTATCGCTGACGCTACGTTCGCGACCAGCGGCATCTCCTATATCGGCGCGATCGGTTCAGGCGGTGACGTGTTTGGCTTTGCGTCCGGCGGCAGCGCTGGCGGCGCGACCGGCGGGGCGATTTCGTTCAATGCCAACCGCAGTACGGTTCACCTCAGCCAGACTGGCAGCATTACCTTCGAGGCGACCGGTTACGCCGGTAGCGGTCGGTCCAGCGCAGATGGGCAAGGCGGAACGATTACGTTCACTGCCGGGAGTTCGACCGTCGATTCCTTCGACGGCCTGAACCTTTTTTCCGAAGGAGTAGGTAGTGATGGCCAGTCCGGAGGAAATGGCGGCACCGGACGCGGCGGCACCATCTCTCTGAATGCCAACGCCAGTCTGACCGCGCCCACGCTTATCACCGCGCCTACAGTCTCGATCAGCACGACTGGCCGTGGCGGAACGGGCGGGACGGGTGAACCCATAGGAGAAGTCGGCGGCGACGGCGGCCTCGGGCAGGGCGGCACGATCAATCTGAATGCGGCTGTCGACGGTGGCTTGATCAGCACTGGTCAACTCAACGCAAATGCGTCCGGCGTTGGCGGCAGCGGCGCTCTGGGAACGATGAATTCTCCCACCGGTGACCGCGGTGGAAACGGCGGGGCCGCGCTTGGCGGACAGATCAATCTCAATTCTTTCGCAGCGTCAGGCGGCAGCGGAGCAGGCGGATACGAACTCGGTTTCGTCATCATCAACGCGGGTGCGCTTGGCGGCGCAGGCGGAGACGGAGGCGAAGGTCCGACGCCCGGCGCTGGCGGAAATGGCGGCTCGGCGACAGGGGGGACGATCAACCTGCTGTTCGACCGTGGCGGCAGTGTCCTCTCCTCCACTGACGGATTCAATGCGCTTGCCGATGCCACCGGCGGCAACAGCGGAACTTGCGGCGTTACATGCAGCGCGGCTGGTGGAACGGCTGTGGGCGGCTCCATCAATCTGGGTTCGAACGGCGCGACCACCGGGAACGAGGTATCGTTCACCGCAGGCCTCAATCTTTCGGCGTTCGGCAGCGGCGGCGGATCGTCCGGCGGGGCAGGCGGCAATGGCACGGGTGGCAACATCGCCGTGCGGCTCGGATCGGGCCTGTCCTTCGCTGCCGACGATGTGACGATTTCGGCGACAGGCGAAGGTGGCGATCAGTTTACGTCGCTCAGCGGTGGCAACGGCGCGGGTGGTAACGCATCCTTCACCGCGTCGGGGACAAGCACCGCGGGCATCTCTGGCACATTGGCCATCTACTCGGACGGCACGGGTGGCGGTGGCCGCGATGTCGGGGCCAACGGTGGTAACGGAACCGGCGGTACAAGCCGTCTTTACAGCGACGGTGGAAGCATCACCATCGACGGCGGCGCCACCATCGAAGCGAGCGGCTTTGGTGGTGCCGGATACCTCAACGGACCGAGCGGCCTCGGCGGCGCGGGTACCGGGGGCACCGCATTGCTGACGGTCGGCACGCCTGATGACCTTGGCAACAACGGTAGCATCGACATCGGCGGGTTCACGTTCGTGACTTCCGAAGGCACTGGCGGCGACAGTTTTGCCGGCGGCGTCGGTACCGGCGGGTTCGTCGGAATTTCAGCCAGGCAGGGAACGCTCGTTCTCGGCCAGACATTCGCAACCGCTGACGGATTCGGCGGCTTCGGCCAGTTCGGCGGCGCAGGCGGCGCTGCGCAAGGTGGCGAGGTCGAAGTGTTCGCCAACAGCGCGCTCGAAGGCGCGAGTTCTGTAACCATCAGCAATCTTGTTGCCGATTCATCGGCATTTGGCGGCTTTGGCGGATTGGCCTCGTCTCCCACCGGCAATGGCGGCGCGGGTGGCGATGCTACTGGCGGAACGGCCTTGATCTTTGGCACTGCAGGCAATGGCCAATTGCAGATCAATTCCGTCAACGTCTCTGCCGGTGGCTTCGGCGGCAGCGGGGGTGACGGATTGAACGGCGGAGCAGGTGGTGCTGGTGCCGGCGGTAGAGTCCAACTCGGAACCGCCAGCGGGCTCGCTACAGGCGCGATCAACTCCGGATCGGCCACCTTCGGGTCTGTGCTTACCAGCGCTTCGGGCGTCGGCGGGGATGGCGGTGCAGGCGATCTGTCCTTCGGAACGGGCGGCAGTGGTGCCCTTGGGGCGGCAGGTGGATCGACATTGCTCGTTCGCGGCAGCCAGGTAACCATCACAGGCAGCGGCAGTTTCAACGCCCATGGGACAGGCGGCAATGGGGGTGACGGCGCAACTGCAGGTTCCAGCGGCAATGCGACTGTAGGCACTAATGTCGCGACCGACCGGGTTTCTGGTGCGGCCCTGGTGGTTACCCACCGGTTCCAGCAGCCGGGCCAACTTGGCAGCCTGACCGCAGGCGATCTCAGCTTCAGCGCGATTGCGGTCGGAGGCACGGGGGCGACCTCTGGAACCGGCACCATCATCGGCGATGCCATCGACATGGAGATGAATGGCGGCAGCTTGACTGGTACGAATGCTTCGTTCGTCGCGATCGCCGATAACGTGGCTGCAGGCGCTCTTGCGGACTACGTTTCGTTGACCAACTCCACCGCGGACCTATCGGGCAGCCTGTTCCTCTCGACGCCCAATGCATTCTCGATCCTGCTCGATCAGTCCACGCTGACAGCCGCAAATGTGGCAATCGACGCGGGCAACTGGGTTCTTCCGGGCACGGCTCCGGCAAGCGTCGGGACTTTGATTGGCACCAATTCGCTGAGCCTCTCTTCGGGCCAGGATATTGTCGGCTATGCCAACCTGTCGACGCAGGGCTCGCTAACGCTGCAGGCACTGGGGCGGATCGATCTGGGTGCTCTCTTCGCCGTCGGCGCAATCGACGTGACGGCGGGAGGGGCCATAAGCCTTGGCGACCTGACATCCAGCGATTCCATAGATCTCGAGACGCTGGGCGTCACCGTGACCGGCAACATGACAGCAGCGACATCTGTCACCATGCAGTCGGCCGGCAGCGTGACGACCGGCAATATCTCGGCCGGAACGGGCACGCCGAACGGCAGCAACGGCGATCTCTATTCGGTCGGGATCACGTCTGGCGGCAGCGTCCAGACAGGTTCCATCTTTGCAGCTTCGGACGCTGGAATCAGTGCCGTTGGCAGCGTGACGACGGGCTTCGTGCGAGCCTATGACACCCTGCTTCTGGCCGGAACTGGCGTCACCATCGACAGTCTTTCGATCGTCAATCGCACCCTCATTGCCAACGCTTCGATGGCCGCGCTGGGCCAGACGGCCAATGGCTTCGACAAGGAACTGGTATTTGCAGCAGCGCCCGTCGCAGTAGGCGGAGCGGTCCGGATCACAAACTCGTCCGGCTCCGGCAGCCTCACAGCAGGCGCGGGAGGCGATCTGACAACCGGCAACCTGTCGGTTTCCAACTCATTGAGACTTTCCGCGGGCGGAAGCCTGACTGTCGGGCAAGTCTCGGCGGGCTCGGGCACGCCAACCAACCTGACCTCGAGCGGAGACGTCCGCGTTGCGTCCGGTGGCGGTCTCGGCACTGGTACCGTTGTCGGGTATGACGTACTGCTCGGCTCGGTTGGTGACCTCTCCATAACCGGTCTCAATGTCGTCAACCGTGCGCTCATCGCCAACAGTTCGATGCAGGCTTTGGGGCAGACCACGAACGGGTTCGACAAGGAACTGGTGTTCGGTGCGACCCCGGTGGCCCTGACCGGGGCGGTGACGATCTCCAACAATTCAAGCGTCGGTTCGTTGCGGATCGCCGCCGGGACCGGGGTGACCACGGGCAACGTGTTTTCTGGCGGCCGGATAGGGATAACGGCCAACGGTCCATTGACCTTCTCGAGCCTTCAGGCGCAGAACGATCGCATCGAGATTATCTCGCGCAATCAGTCGATTACCGCAGCCTCACTCGTTTCGGGAAGCGACATCCTCGCAAGTGGCGCCACGGCGCTTAATCTCGGGACGGTGCGAGGCCGGGATGTGGTGCTGCTTTCAGGGGGAACCGCATCCGTCCAGACCGCTCTGGCAGGGGCCGTGTTCAGCGCGACGGGCCAACTGACGAATGCCACGGGCCGCTTGTTGATTGCGAGCAGTTCCATGCTGCCGACCACCGCGCAGCCCGGAAGTATCAACTACCCGGCAATCTTTGCGGCGACCCCGGCAGCTACCGGCAGCAATGTCACCATCGGCAATGTAGCGATTGCCGGGCGGATCGCAGTAGCCACGGAGGGCGACTTCTCCGGCGCAGGGATGCGGTCCTTCAACGACATCAAGATCGAGGCCGCCGGAACAGCGACGGTGGCACGGCGCTGGTTGGCCACGCAGGTCCGGATCTTGTCCGGCGACATTTCGATTATCGACAACGGTAACGCGACCCTTCCGACCGGCCAGACAATCCTTTCGGGTATCCAGACGGCGGAGACGGGCTTTGTCGACCTGATCTCCAATTCGACCAGGACCGCGCTGATCGGGGATGGGCTAGCCGCAAATGGCGGATACGCACTGAGCAATGCCGAGATCGGCCTCGTCTCGACCGGCGAGTTGGTCATCGCTGCGGTGGATCGCTCTGCCAACGCAACGGACATGTTGATTGGTAACGTTTCGCTGGTGGCGGGGGGAGCCATCGGATCGAGCAATGTGGCGGGCACCACCGGCAGAGTCATCTTTGCCTCGGGCGAACTGCAGACGGAGATACCGGGCGGCGCAATCCGTGTTGTCGGCGCGATTACCGGGACCGGCTTTGCTCAGTCCAACGTTCTCGAATTCACGACGGGCCGTTTCGAGCTGGATGCCGCGACAGGATCGATCAATCTTACTTCGGCCAGCCAACTGGGGAGCACTGCCCCCCTCGGTGGCGTTCTGGAGATCAATGCGGACCATATTCATGTAGCGTCGGGCAGCATTCTCGAGAAACTTGCGGCAGATCCATTCTACGAAGGCAGGATCGCCGAACTGAATGCGCCGGCATCTGTCCAGCGACCGGAAGGGGTGCTTCGTAGCCTGGGGCTGGACCTTTATCCGACAGGCACGCTCTATATCCAGAACACCGGCACGACGCTCAATCCGGCTGGCTTCCTTGCAGATGCCGACCTGACCGATGTGACCGCGCCGACCAACTCGGCGGCAGGATCAATTTCCATTGTCGTCAATGGCGCTTTCCAGACCCCTGACGGGATCGTTACCGGAGCGGCGGCACACGGCCTTGTGGTCAATTCGCCGGACGCCGACTTCACGCCCTTCACGGCTGACAGCCAGATCAACGGCTGCCTGTTCTCCGTGGCGTCATGCGCTTCTGCCATGGAGGGCCCCGATACCATCGGGTCTATTTCGGGCCAGATTGAAATTATCTCCAACGAAACGCTGGGAAGCACGCCGGCGTTTGTCGAAGAACCGTCTGGGCCGACCTCTGACGAGAATAGCGATGATCCTGCACAGGAAGAGCAGCAGCAGGAGGAGCGGGCTACCGAAGGGGAGGATGCAGCCTCCAGCCCAATCGCTCCGCCACCGCAGCTGATCGACAGCAAGCCTCTCGATCCCGTGGGGCAAATCGAGCAACCGGTGGCCGGCAGTGGCAATCCGGCCCTGATCGGGTCGGTCGTGAACGAGGACAGCGCGGAAGGAGACGCCCAGTGAACGCGCGCATAAAGACAATTCGCAGCAGCGCCATGATGGCGGCACTCCTGGCATCGGCGGCAACGCCGTTGCAGGCGGCCGAAGGGCAGCAGCCTCTGTCGATCCGCAACTCGTTCCGTGTTGGCAGTTCGGGTGTGACCTGCACCGCGCAGAATGCTCCGCTGGACAAGCGGCTGGACGGTATCTTCGATCGTGGTTACCGGGTCAGTTGTCGAGACGCCGCCGGGGCAGTGGGCAGTCTGATTGCCGTGAGGCGGGACATCTCCATGGGCAACGAGCCCACCGGCCTTCCCGGCGTGACTTTGGCTTGCGGGGGCGAAGGCAGCGTCGCGATCGAAACGCTGGGCCGGGTTAGCGCAGTGAACTGCCGCGACCAGAACGCCAATGTCGAATACAAACGCTATGCGGTGAAGCGCGGCGGGACCACCTACTTTGTTGAAGGGCTTGCAGGCTATGATCCGGCGCTGCGACTGGCTCTCGCGAGCGTTGTCAGCGACAGTCCGGTGCCGGGCGAAATCCGCGTGGCGACGACCGAGGTCAGCGATCCTGCCGCCTTCGCGCGCGTGCAGGCGGGGCAACTGGATCGCCTCGGTGCGCGGGACGAAGGGTATTTGCGCAACAATGGCGGCCGCTTTGCCGAATCCTCGGAGTTTTTCGAGGCGTTGGCCAGTCGTGATCGCTCGACCGGTGGGGCAGGACTTGCAGAAGCCCTGGCCAATCAGGGCCTGCAGCAATCCAATCTCGGTAACTTCACGGCAGCCGACCGCCTGCTTTCACAAGCAGCCGGAGCGCTTTCGCGGGGGGACGGCGTGACGCAGCGCCTGATCCGTAACTATCGTGCAATTAACCGGCTCAACCAGCGCAAGGCTGCGGCTGCGCTGAAGGAACTGGCAACGCCCGTGAGCGCCGTCGGGGACGTCTATGACCGGCCCAGCCTTGCGGCTGGGGTGATCAATGCGCCGCTAGCCGAACAGATCAACCGCGAGAGTTCGTCGCTCAAGCGGCTGGGGGCGGTCGATCCCGGGCTTACGGACCTTGAGCGCGCAGAGATCCTCGATGCGCAAGCCGATGCCCTGAAGGCAACGGCGGCGCGCGTTCAAGGCAGGCTGGATGAAGCAGTGGCAGGATTTGAAGGCGCCAGCCGGAGGCTCGAAGCGGTTCGGGGCGGGCGCGTTGCCTCCGCCGGCTGGCTGCGTGCAGAAATCCAGATAGAGCTGGCATTGCTGGCCGAAGCGCAGGGCCGCAAGGCTGACAGCGGTGCGGCTTTCGACCGGGCAATTGCCCTGATCGGTGCATCCTTCCCGCAATCACCGGCATTGCTGGCCACGCAGGCCCGCAAAGCGGCGTGGCTTGGCCGCAGCGGCGACGAGGCCGGAGCCCTTGCGCTTTATGGAAAAGTCGTAGAGGAAAGCCTGTCGGTCCCCGATGCCGGGACGACATTGCGCGATCTGCTCGGACCCTATTTCGGGTTGCTGGCCAAGAGCAACGGACCAGATGCAGCCAAGGCAACGTTTGTGGCCTCGCAAGTGCTTCAGCGTCCGGGCGTTGCCCAGACGCAGGCAGTGTTGGCGCGCCAGATGTCAGAAGGCAATGACGAGGCAGCGGCGCTGTTCCGTCTGTCGCTGGTCCGCACCCGTGACATCGCCCGCACCGAGGCTCTGGTCGAACAGCTTTCAGCGGTTGCCATGCCTGACGAGAAGCAGAGAGCCGCGCTGGTTGCGGCGCAGGACAACCTTGCCTCATTGCGTCGCGACCAGACGGCTTTGGTAAGCAAGTTGGCGGCGTTTCCGCGCTATAACGTGCTGGCGCCGCGTGGCGTTGAGCTGGCTGAACTGCAGGCCGCACTCAAGCCGGGGGAATCCTATTACAAGCTGACGCTGGTGGGCGACCGCGCCTATGGTCTGTTTGCGACAAGTGGCGATGCGCGCGTCGTGGACCTTGGCCTGACGCCAGCGGCCTTGGCCAGGCAGGTTCAGGACATTCGTGATACGATCGTGAAGGTCGAGAATGGCCAGCAGGTCAACTATCCCTTCGACCTCGACAAGTCCCGCGCGCTCTACAAGGCCGTTTTCGGACTGGTTGAGGATTTGCTGCCCGGCACGCGTCATCTGATCTTCGAACCGGATGGCGCCATGCTGCAGCTTCCGCCAACGGTTCTGGTAGCCGGCGACAAGGGCATCGCGGAATACAAGAAGCGGATGGAGAGCCCGGACGGCGATCCCTTCGACTTCACCGGTGTCGAGTGGCTGGGCCGTGGGCGCGAGGTTTCGATTGCGGTGAGCCCGCGCGGATTCCTCGACATTCGCAAGCTTGCGGCATCGGGGGCACCACGCAATTACCTAGGGCTGGGGCATAATGCCAAGCCCACGCAACGGCCGATGGCGGCGGTGGCGGATGAATGCGATTGGCCGCTGGCCACTTGGCAGAATCCGATCTCTGCCGACGAGCTGCTCTTCGCGCAGAAGAAGCTCAGCCTGGGTGGTAGCGCGGTGAAGACCGATGCGCAGTTCAGCGACAGCGCCCTACTGAGCGAAAGTGACCTCGATCAGTATCGCGTGCTGCACTTTGCGACGCACGGCCTTGTCACGGCTCCGCGCGCGGATTGCCCGGCACGCCCCGCGCTGGTGACCAGTTTCGGGGACATGGGTTCTGATGGTCTGCTGAGCTTCCGCGAAATCTTCGACCTGAAGCTGAATGCAGACCTTGTGATCCTTTCAGCCTGCGATACGGCCGGGATGGCAACGGTGGCAGCCAGCCGGGAGGCGGGCGTCACCACCGGCGGCAATTATGCGCTCGACGGGCTGGTCCGCGCTTTCGTCGGCGCGGGTGCGCGTTCGGTGATTGCCAGCCACTGGCCGGTGCCGGACGACTTCGACGCCACCAAGCGTCTGATCGGCGGTGTCATCGATTCCAGGCCCGGGCAAGAACTCGCAAGTGCTCTGGAGGGGGCTCAGGAAAAGCTGATGGACGATCCCAATACGTCCCATCCTTTCTATTGGGCTGCATTCATCATCGTGGGCGACGGCGCAAAGCCGCTGGTAACCGGCAATGCACCGATGACGACGCAGGCTTCGCGATAAGCGCAGCTTTCGATGCTGGTACGTAAAGGCCCGCAGGTGATCCTGCGGGCTGAACTTTGCGGTTAACGGGCCGTCCTCAATCCTGTCGGAAACACAGGATCGGAGATGCGCAATGTGGCTTGAGAACAACGGCACGGCACGCCGCTCTCCGTGGTCTCCGGCCGTTCCTGAAAGCCCGATCCCGGCGGCCTATCGCCGCGGCATCTTCAGGGCCAAGGTTAACGCCCACGAATTGACCAGCACGCACGCGCAGATCGAATGCCTCGAGAATCCGAGCCCGGGCACCATGGTATGGCTGACCTTCACGGGGCTCGAATCACGGGCGGCGATTGTGGAGGAGAGTGCTGCGTTCAGGATCAGGCTGCGGTTCGTCGAACCATTCCATCCCGCAGTGCTCGATGCCATTCTGCAGGGCAGGTTGGGCGTGTTTCACTGAGGCAAGGGCAAAGCCAGCCAACACCGGCGCGGCCGCCACGCCCCCAATGAAGGGCGGGGCATGATGCTGAAATGGTTGGAAGAAAGTGGCTCCCTGAGTAGGATCGATAGTTAGGGCCACCCAAGATTTTCCTAGGCCACGAAAACCCCTGAAAATACGGCATTTCTTAAAGACCATTGTGCATCGCTGTGCATTGACCGCCACCGAAAACCACGTATTAGTGTGGGGAAGAATGTGGTGACAGGTGGAAAGGTGGCACTGTGGGGAAGCTGACGCAAAGAGCGGTGCTAGCTGCGAAGCCGAGCATGGGGCGTGACGGCAAAGCGGTGAAGCGCTCTTATCAGGATGGCGACGGTCTTTTCTTGATCTGCGCACCGACCGGGGCGAAGTCATGGATGTTGCGGGTTCAGGTTGACGGGAAGCGCCGTGACATTGGCCTAGGTTCGCTTGATGATGGCTCGGGCCGGAAGGCCTTTGCCGAGGGTGACAAGCGGCTGGACGAAACGCCCCTGATGCTGCGCAAACGGCTTACCCTTGCTGAGGCGCGGGAAAAGGCAGCGGCCCTGCGCAAGCTCGCCAAGGCCGGAAGCAACCCCATCTCAGAACGTGACCGTGAACGGGTGAAGGTGCCGACCTTCGCCAAGGCGCTGGAGGAGGCGCACAAAGCCCTAAAGAGCGGCTGGGCGGACAAGACTGCCAAGGCCTTCAAGACTTCGCTGGAGGAGCATGCCCTGCCCAAGCTGGGGGCTATGCCGGTCAATGTGATCGGTAGTGCGGAGGTTATCGCAGCACTGGCCCCGATCTGGACCGACAAGCCGGAAATGGCCCGCAAGGTGCGTTCACGAATTGGGCAAGTGCTGGCCTTTGCCAAGGCGCGCGGCTGGCGCTCTGATGCCTTGCCGGACGCTCGGGAGCTTCGCAGCGGGCTGTCCAGGCAAAAGCGCGGGGGTAGCTTCGCAGCGATGCCCTATGCTGAGGTTCCGGCGTTCTTTGCGTCGGAATGGGGCAAGGCGGAAACGGCCAGCCGGTTCGCTGTCCTGTTTGTGATCCTGACAGCGGCGCGCTCGGGCGAAGTCCGGCAAGCGACATGGGAGCAAATCGACCTAGAGGCCCGCACTTGGACGCGTCCTAGCGCCATCATGAAAATGAAGGTGCCCCATGTTGTCACGCTGTCCGATGCTGTGGTGGCATTGCTGGAGCGCTGGACGCCTGAAAATGATCTGAGAGCGGGCCTGATATTCAAGGGCCTGCGAGGCGGTGCGCTGTCCGATGCTGCCCTATCCAAGGCACTGGAGACGGCTGGCCGATCTGAGACGGTGCACGGCTTCCGTTCATCTTTCCGCGATTGGGCAGCGGAACGCATGCCGACCCTTCCCGCAATGGTGGCTGAAATGGCGCTGGCCCACAAAGTCGGCAATGCCACGGAACAAGCCTATCTGCGCAGCGATCTGCGGGACATGCGCCGCGCCCTGATGGATGCTTGGGGCCGTTTCGTTGCCCCGTCTCTCTCAGGCGTAGCGGCGAACGTCACACCCTTGCGGGCAGGGGAGGCGGCTTAGAGTTTCTGCGGGGCTAGTCCCGAGGAAAGCGGGCCAGCGGGGAAGCTACTACCTTTCACCGCTGCCCCCCGGCAAGTGCAGCAACCCCAGAATCAAGCCGGGCGGGTGGCACGGAAACAATTGCGGGCGCAAAGCGGGAATCGTTTCGCCTTCAAGTTTCCGGGTGACCGTGAGGCGGCGCGGCGGGCTGCGATCATTCGTGAAACGCCCCGGACCCCCGAACTGTGTCTTGCCTTCGCCATCCTGGCTGAACTGGACCGCGACACACGGCAAAGAATCATCGACCGGTTGGCGCGCTCGGAAGGTGGTGAAGCTGGCAGCGCGGCACTGGAGTTAGCCCGTGCAACTGTGCTGACTGTGGGGGAGCAATGTGATCTTGCGCGCGCATTCGAGGAGCTTGAACAATGACCAACTGGAAAACGGCCCTTCGCGGCTATCTTGCAAATGGCGGGCGGGTGCTGGTGGAACCGAGCGGCGCACTATCGGAAGGTGGGGGCATTCCTCGCTGGTTCAATGACGCCGATCTGCCCGAGACAGAAACAGCCATTGCAGCGCACCGGGCTTATTTTGGCCTGCGTCACCCAGCCGAGCGGGCCAAAGTGAAGCGCGCGGCCATGATGCTCGGGCATCGCACTGCGAACGGCTGGCGGGTGCTGGAGGCACAAATCTGAAACACCGGATTTGGTGGAAACGCCTTAGGCCCTCACTGTCAAAACTGACAAAAGGGTGCATATTCATCGGGCGGGGATAGGCAGGCCAGCCGACAAGCGCACTTCCCATGCGCTTCCCCGCTTGGCCCTTGGGAACCGCTCGGGAGGCGGGAATGCCGATTGACGAGAATTTTCTGGAGCAATTAGTTCCGGCTGGTGATGCATTTGAATGGTTGTTAGCGTCCGCGGTCGTGGTGTAATTTCCGGTGCAGACTGAGGTGCCGCTGGTG